>JAUQXG010000101.1 GCA_030834765.1 Lutispora sp. | reverse complement strand
TTCTATATACTACTTTGCTTTCATAAACCTCTGCAGTAATATGTTCGAATACTGCTGCTGGTAATTCAACTCTAACACCGATATCAACTCTATTACTTCTAGTTTTTATCCCTAATTTTTCACATTCCTTTGAAATCCACTTAGATCCAGAACGGCCACTAGCTACAATTAAATCTTTACAACTATAACTACCATTGTCAGTTGTAACATTAAATTGTTCTCCCTCTTTAGTGATATCCTTAACTTCTGTGTTAAATATCATCTCTATTTTATCTTTTAAATGATTGTACATATTAGCTAATATTTTAAGATTTCTATCAGTACCTAAATGTCTTACTTTAGCATCAAGAAGATGTAAATCGTGTTGAAGTGACTTTGTTTTTAACATACTATTAGCAGTAGAATATAGCTTTGCATCACTTCCACCATTATCACAAAGCACCTTATCAACATAATACATTAAGTCTAAGGCTTCTTGTTGCCCAATATATTTATATAAATCTCCACCGAAATTGTTTGTAATATTATATTTTCCATCAGAAAGACTTCCTGCTCCACCATAACCATTCATTATGTTGCAATATTTGCAATGAATACATGTCTTAATATTCTTTCCATTAATAGGGCATTTTCTTTTCTCTAAGCTATTTCCTTTTTCAATCATTAAAATTCTTGCGTTACTATTTAAAATTGTAAGCTCATAAGCAGCAAAAATTCCACTAGCTCCAGCTCCGACTATTATAATATCATAAAAATTACTCATTATTATCACCCCATAATTATATTAGCAAAAGTACAGTATAACCGTCAACGAAAATACGAATATTTTTTTATGTATTAAAATTATATTTCGCTTAATTCACTATATTGCTTATAATATAACTTTTCCTAAATAATAAATGTTTATGAATATAGTAACAACTTTTACATGTAATTAATAACCTTTTTTTGTTTATCACACGTATTATATAATGAAATTTCAAACAATAGAAAGAATTCAAATGAACCTTGAGAGGAAACGTGTATGATTATATGGATAAATGGAGCTTTTGGTGCAGGCAAAACACAAACAGCATATGAATTGCACCGAAGAATTGAAAATTCTTTTGTATATGACCCGGAAAATTTGGGATATTTCATTAGAAAGAATATACCTAAAAGCATGGAAAAAGGGGATTTTCAAGATCATCAATTATGGAGAGAATTTAACTTTAAGTTAATAAAAGACATAGCAGAAAAATATGAGGGTGTCTTAATTATTCCTATGACTATAGTAAATCCTGAATATTTTAATGAGATAGTCGGCTCTTTAAGAAGTCAAGGAATAATCGTAAAACACTATACACTGATTGCTTCAAGAGAGACCTTGCTTAAGAGACTTAAAAGCAGAGGAGATGGAGTAAATTCCTGGCCTGCACAACAAATAGACAGGTGTCTAAAAGGGTTATTAAATGGAATATTTGAAGAACATATAGATACTGAAGGAATGTCTATTGATGATGTAGTTTGTAAAATTGCTCAAATGTCTGACCTTAATGTTGAACCTGATAATAGAGGAACTATTAGAAAAAGTATAAGCCGGATTTATATTCAGCTTATGAATATAAGGAGATAATATGGGTTATATTGAAAAGAAATATATAAGAAGGTCTAAGATTAGACTATTTTTAGGAAAGGTGTATTATGGCTTGAAGAGGTACAAGCAATGGTACCTTAGCGGGAAAAATTATTGTAGAACTATTGTTGAAGACAAGTTCCCATGTGTTATTTTTAGGCATAGTACGCCTTTACTAAGAAAACTAAAAGATGTAGACATGCAGCTTCAGTACAACAAAGTTACAAATCTCAGACTTGCAATTAGTAAATTAAATGGTATTGTGATAAAGCCGGGTGAAACATTTTCTTATTGGAAGCTTATAGGAAAACCATCCTACAAAAAAGGCTATTTAGATGGTTTGGTACTATGTGCGGATGGTTCATTTAAAGCAGGTGCAGGTGGAGGGCTTTGTCAACTTTCAAATTTAATTTATTGGATGACTTTGCATACTGATTTGAAAGTAGTAGAAAGACACAGGCACAGTCATGACGTATTTCCAGATGCTAATAGAACTCAGCCTTTTGGAACAGGTGCAACCTGTTCATTCAGTTCTTTGGATTTGCAAATAGAGAATAATACTGATAGAGAAGATCAATTCATAGTTTATTTGACAAATGACAGTCTCGTTGGTGAGTTTAGATCCTTGGAACCCTCAATATTTTGGTATGAGGTATACGAAAAGGAGCATTCTATTACT
>JAUQXG010000100.1 GCA_030834765.1 Lutispora sp. | reverse complement strand
CAAAAAAAGAAGAAAGAGTTGGTACATGGATATTATATAAAGATATAGAAAATGCATATATAGAGGAGCAGGATAGATAGTAAATGTTTTAGGAGGGTAAATAATGCCGGAGATATTAGATAGAAAGCTTGAAAAGTCATTTGAACTATGGGACATGGCTCAAAAAAAGATTTTATCAGGTACTCAATTATATAGCAAAGGTCCGGAGACACATATAAAGGGAGTGTCCCCAATTTACATCGAGAAGGGTAAGGCTGCTCATGTATGGGATGTAGATGGCAATGAATATATAGATTATGATATGGGGTTAGGCCCTATATTATTGGGATATTGTTATGATGCTGTAGATTATGCGGTAAAAGAGCAGCTTAAGTATGGAATGGGTTTTTCATTAGTTAGCCCAAAGGAAGTTGAATATGCAGAGCTTTGTGTAAAAAATATACCTTGTGCAGAAAAAGTAAGATTTTTAAAAACAGGGTCTTCGGCTACTGAAGGGGCTATTAGAATTGCCAGAGCTTATACTGGAAAGAAGCATATAATCAGAGGAGAGTATCATGGATGGCATGAATGGACAACAGCAGGAGAAACTGTCAGGCAAGGTGGTATTTTGCCAGAGTTAAAGAATTATATACATAAATTTGAATATAATGATTTTTCTACTGTAGAAAGATTGTTTGAAGAATATAAAGGTGATATTGCAGCAGTAATTACCGAGCCTGTAATACTCGAACAACCCCAAAATGGATTTTTAGAGAATTTACTTGAATTATGCCATGCCAATGGTGCTCTTTTGATATTTGATGAAGTAGTTACAGGATTTAGGTTCAGCATAGGAGGGGCACAAAAGTATCTAGGCATTACTCCTGATTTAGCTGCATTCGGAAAAGCAGCGGCAAATGGTATGCCACTGTCGATCATTGCAGGCAAAAAAGAAATTATGGATGTCGTAGATAAAAATATATTTATATCTACGACATTTGGCGGAGAAACACTATCTTTGGCAGCAGGTATTGCTGTCATGAAAGAGCTTGAGGAAAAAGATATAACAGAAAGAATTTGGGCACTAGGCTCAAAGCTGAGAGAAGAAACGAATAAGATGGCAGAAAGAGTAGGGGTTAACATTAGACTGCATGGCTATTCACCAAGAATGATGTTCGATTATAAAGATTCAGCTAACAAAAATGATTGGAAATATAATTCGCTGTTTATGCAGGAGTGTGTAAAGAGAGGAGTGCTTCTTGGTTGGAGTATATTCCCATGCTACACTCATACAGATCAGGATATTGATTTTACATTAAGTGTTTTTGAAGATGCCATGAAAATATATAAGAAGGCAATGGGGTCTGGAAATTTTGATTCTTACCTTGAAGGGGAACCACTAAAGATTGTATTAGGTTAGTATAGAGGTGATGGCGTGCAAAAATTAGTACTTGGAACAGCTCAACTAGGAATGAACTATGGTATAAATAATTCCATAGGACAACCATCTGTAGAAGAGGCATTTGATATACTAGATACTTCTTATGAGAATGGTATCACGATTTTAGATACGGCAGCTGGGTATGGCAATTCAGAAGAAATAATAGGTAGATATATGGCAGAAAGAAATAGAGATTTTATAATATCAACAAAGATACCTAAAATTAAATCTGATACTGAAATAGAAGATATGTTGGAGAAGTCATTGAATAAGCTTAGTAAAAATAGTATTGACTATTATTTTGTACATGATTATAAAGATGCAGAAAGTAGAAAAGGATTATTAGAAAAACTTAAAAAGGTTAAGTCAAATGGGCTAATAAAGAACATAGGCATTTCTATATATGAGCCATATCAACTGGAGTTCATAATTAATAATATGCTAGGTTACATAGATTGTGTTCAAATACCTTTTAATGTTTTTGATCTAAGGTGGATTAATAGCAATTTACTCAAATTGGCAAAAAAAATTAATTTGAAGATCTTTGCACGCAGTATTTTTTTACAAGGATTGTTTTTTACTGATAAAGAGAGAATAGATTTAATACATACAGATGCATTTAAGTATATTTCAAAGCTTGAAAACTATTGCAATGAGATTAACATACCTTTGAAGAAATTATTATTTGACTTTGTTAAGTATAATAGTGAAATAGATTTTGCTTTAATTGGATGTGAAACAAAAAAACAAGTTGTAGATAATATTCAGTATTATAATAGTAATTTATCATTTAAAGAAGAGGACTTAGATTTCCTAAAAAGTAATTTTTTTAATATACCTAATAAGCTTATAGACCCTAGAACGTGGGCTAAATAATTATAAGTAAATATCTTGTGGTGTAATGTAGGAGGGAAGTATTATGACATTGAAATTAGCAAAAGTCACTAAAAGTGATTTGGAGCTTATTGTA
>JAUQXG010000099.1 GCA_030834765.1 Lutispora sp. | reverse complement strand
AGAACCTATTATAGCTTTGCTTGCATCGTTTAAATAATGATTAAATGGCAATTGCTTGTCTCCCTCTTGAAAAACGACAACTTGTCTCCTATAAGGAGCTCCGTCTGAAGTTCTAGTAGTATTTACATTTGCAATATTTTTAGATATAACGTCCATTCTGAGCCTCTCAGCTGTTAATCCAGAAGCACTAACATTTATTGAATTTAGAAATGCCACTAACTATCATCTCCCTTCTCTTATAGCAATTTTGATTTTACTAAATTCTTTTGACAGTTGGGTAATCATCGCATTATATTTTATCGTGTTTTTAGCTAACTCTGCCATTTCTACATCAACATCAACATTATTCTCATCTTTCCTAGATGAAGTACTATTTGAAAATATTTGTGGACTAGCTAGATGATCTTTATCTTTTCCGATTGGTAAATATCTAGAATCTTTTTTTAATGAGCCGATCTTTGCTTGATCGATTGAGTTTTGAAAATACTCCTCAAACTTTACATCCGATCTCTTATACCCAGGAGTATTCACATTAGCGATATTATTAGATATAGCCTCATTCTTCATCCAGGAAGCATCTAAGGATCTTTCAAGCCACTTTCCTGTATTTATTATTTTATCTATCATATCCAAGTCCCCCACATTCACGAACATAATTTTGAACTTTTTATTCTATTCGACATAATTGGTTATATTCCTTCATATTAACATAGAATTAACAGCGAATTCTATATAATATATTACAATTTGTTACATTATTCTTTATTCAATAAACATTATATAGAATTTTGTATTTTTTTGTAATAGTGCATAAGTACCAATCCTATTATCTAAAGATATAAATAATTAGAAGGTAAGGGACTATCATCCCTTACCTTCTAATTATTTTAGATTATTTAATTCATCCATAAGCTTATCATTTAGTATCTTAATATGTGTGCCTTTCATTCCTAAAGATCTAGATTCTATCACGCCTGCACTTTCAAATTTTCTTAGTGCATTAACAATCACCGACCTTGTTATGCCAACCTTATCAGCGATCTTGCTAGCAACCAGCAGTCCTTCTGTACCATCTAATTCTCTGAAAATATGCTCAACTGCTTCAAGTTCAGAATAGGATAAAGTGCCAATGGCCATTTGCACAACTGCTTTATTTCTAGCTTGTTCTTCAATTTCATCTTGTTTTGATTTTAATATTTCCATTCCAACAACAGTGGCGCCATATTCAACTAAAACTACATCTTCATCTGTAAATACAGTATCAAATTTCCCAAGTATTAATGTTCCTATTCTGTCACCGCCTCCATATATAGGTACGATTGTAGAATACTTGTAACCCATAAGGCATTTATCTTTATCATTGACCACACATAAATTGTCTTCCTTAACTATGTTTACTTCTGTTTCAGTAGTATTAAGAAGATTTTTATTATAATCTTCAGGGAACATATTATCTGCAAGAATCTGGTTCTTAATATAGTCACATTCCATTTCTTTAATTAGTGAATAGCCTAACACCCTACCTCTCCTGCTTAATATGTATACATTTGCATTTAGCACCTCACTAAGAGATTTGCACAATTCAGCAAACGACACCGGATGCGGACCTGTCCTCTGTAAAATCTTATTTACTTTTCTCATCTTTTCTATTAAAGTTAAACTCATTTATATCCTCCTATTTAAATAATCTATTCATTTGTACTTTTATTTCTAATATCTTTTTACTATATATAATTTTCCTTTTTACATACCCTCCATTTGATTATTCATATGTCCTGTAACATCTTTTAACTTATCCATAGAATTCTTCTTAAAATTTTCAAAATATTCATAATAATCTAAAACACATTAAAATAATATTATCATATTGAATCACCTAATACAACAATTTTACAAATTATTAACAAAACTTGATAAATCTCTTAATGATCGATTGGCATATTCTTTATTTCTCTCAGCTTTATTTTTAATCTTCACATCTAAAGGTGGAAATATTCCAAAATTCACGTTCATTGGCTGAAAGTTTTTTATTGTTGTATCTGTTATATAATTACACAATGAGCCCAAGGCTGTTGTTTCTGGAAAAATTAAAGGCTCCTTACCCCTAACAATTCTGCTCATATTAATACCTGCGACTAATCCTGAAGAAGCAGATTCAACATACCCCTCAACACCTGTAATCTGGCCTGCAAGCATCAATTTATTATTAGCTTTCACTCTAAAGGTTGCTTCTAAAAGTTTTGGTGAATTTATAAATGTATTTCTGTGCATTACTCCATATCTTGCAAACTCTGCATCTTCAAGCCCCGGAATCATGCTAAAAACTCTTTTTTGTTCTCCCCATTTAAGATGGGTTTGAAAACCTACTATGTTATATAGTGTCCCTTCTTTATTGTCTTGTCTTAATTGGACTACAGCATGCGGTCGCTTCCCAGTATTCGGGTCAATCAATCCAACAGGCTTTAAAGGACCAAAAAGCAAAGTCATTGGTCCACGCTTTGCCATAGTTTCAACAGGCAT
>JAUQXG010000098.1 GCA_030834765.1 Lutispora sp. | reverse complement strand
ATATTTTATGATATTTTTATTATCCATCGCCGAGGATTTGCTAAAAATATAGTCTTTCAGCGTATAGGTTTTTCCATCAATGTTGATTACCTCTGTGACCTTTGGATCTATTGTGGTTTCTATCCCTGTCTGATACTGATTATCTGTATTTACAAGGCTTTCATTGAAAACTATTTTTCTTTTTAGGGTAGCTTTCTTTTCTGTATTGCTCAAGGTGTAGTCCAGTGTGGTTTTTGTTTTGCCTCCTGTGGCAGATTCGGTTATTTTTAGTGTACCCCTTAGCTCTATGGGCTCTCCTGTAAGAAAAACCATTTCTTTATAATCGTAGCCTGTTTGATACTTCTCACCTGTTACCCCTGGTTCCACAATGTCTGCGTGAATAGGCAAGGTAAATGCTGATATAAGTATCAGGGATAGAACTATCAGCAGAGAATGTGTGATGCTAGGTACTCTTAACTTTTTCATATCTTTCCCCCTATTCTACAAATACGATCAGTGCATTGTTTTGATCTGTTACTGCATATATTTGGTCTCCAGGCTGTATTTCATCTAACGTGATGTTTTTATCACCTTTTAATATCACTGCTTTAGCTGTATTGATGGTCAGCTCATTTTTCGCTACCTGCCAGTTTCCATAAAAATCGCTGTATTCTCTAACTTCCGTTATTTTTAGCTGTGAATAGGTGGAGTTGGTAGAAACCGCTTCTCCTGACATCAAGTTTTCTGTATGGGTTATGGTCTCCTTTTCCATTTTATTATCTTTCTTTGCAATATTTAATGCGATGACTTCATCATTTTCTCCCACGATTGCATATGCCAGCATATGATTATGGGAAGAGCTAGTATGGTTCTCAGGGGCATGCATGGTATAGGTATAAGGTTTATACCTGCTGTTTAAAAAAGTTTCCTTGGAAATAAAACCGGATTGAACCACATTATCTCTTAGCTTTATATCCATGCTGATGTAATAGTTTTCTTCTGCATCGCTTTCATAGTCCCATGTATTATTTGTCAAAGTAGATATACTTTTTAGGGTGAAATAATCTTCGCCCATATCGTATATATATCCCTTTACGATGGTTCTTTGGTCAAAGGCATTTACATTTTCCATGGATAGCAAGGATACTACGCTGCTGCCGTCTCTAGTTCTATTTTTTATGACAAAAGCTTCCTTGTTATATGCAAGGTCAGTGGTATCCAAAAGTCTCCTATCCTTAATGATGATGGACCCGTCATCAAATTTCAGCATTCCGCCATCATCAAACTTAATGATGTTGTCTGCCCATCGCACTGCCATGGAGCTTGAGTAAAGCTCATCTTCGCTGCCTGATTTAAAAGTGAGCTTGGCAATCTGCTCATTACCAAATTCCTTTGTGGTTACAAGATAGACTTCGCTGCCTTTTAAGGTATCCAGTTTATTCAAAGGGACTTTGACTCCATCTCTGTATATATCTGCTTCGCCTTTTAAGGGCAATGTTTTCTCTTCATCTGCTTTTACCCAGTCTGTGTATTTATAGGTATATACTTCTGACAATGCTATTTTATTTTCTGAAGGCAATGTGTTCATGATCTTTGCCTTATATACGTTATATATCTTCGCACGCTTTGAAACAATTGATATTTGATCCGCTCTTTCTTTATTTCCTGCTGTGCCTTTTATGATTACTTGATCCCCTACTTTTATCTCGTTTACTCTGGACCCCATTCCCATGCTGCTTACCAAGGTCAAATAATCCAGCTTATAGGTTACATCGTTTTTACTGTCATTGGAGGGGCTTATAATGATGGAATCACTTGTGACCTTTCTCACTCTTCCATTGGCTGCAAAAGCTTTTACACTCTCATCAGCAGCATTATATAGGTATGCATTGATGCCTACTACTTTTCTTCCTTCTATATCAAAAACTGCATCCTGCTCTGATACAAGACTGTTCATATTTTCAGTATAATTATTTATGGTGACACCTACTCGATCTCCTAATGCAAAAAGTCTGATATTGCCATCATAGTCTTCTATTTTTATTGTTTTTCCTTCTTTATCTATGTACTTTATAGTACCTTCTAAAGTGATATTGCCATAGGAATTGTTCATTGGCTCTTGTATATCTATATAGGAGGCTGTACCATTTTTGTATAGTGCTTTTACTGGCTGTCCTACAATTAAAGCTCTTTGATCTGAAGGTTTTCCTAGTACTGTCACTAGCGTGGCATCATTTAGCTTCATTTCAGAAATGTTATTATTGCTGTCCTCTACTCTCACATTTCCTTGTTCATCTATATAGTTTAAATTGCCATTTATAAAGCTTATACCGCCAAGTCTTCCATATAAGGCTTCTTTTTCATCTCTTATGGCATATTCTATGGTGTCTCCTTCTTTTAATATATGATTGCCTAGGAGTCTTCCATCACTGATGATAGGAAGGTTTTCTCCATCTCTAATCTTTATGTTTGTCACGGCTCCATCGAAATCCTCTAATTCATAGGTCATATCATATTTAAGGCTGTCTCCGCTTATACTGGAGCCAACCAATATCCCTTTTACCCTGCCTGTGCCAAACTTTAACTTCAGCTTATCAGGGTATTTATTTATTGCCCCTTCTATGATAGCCGCTGCTTGGGCTCTGGTAACATTTCCTCCTGGGGAAAAGCCTGTTGCAGTGGCTCCAGATAGGATACCTTGTTGAAGCAATGCTTCTATATAGGGTATATATTCTGCTTTGACATTTTTCCAGTCTGTGTATTTATATAGCTTGTTGAGGTCTTGACCAATGATAGGTGTTATATTGAAAGCTCTGGCTGTCCATATGGCCAACTCCTGTCTCGTAGCTGCTCTTTGCATATTTTTATTAGATTTTTGTGCATCTTGGATTTTTTGTGCCTTCAATACATCTTTTTCCGCTGTTGTAATCTTCCAGTTGTTTTTTGTGGCTTGATTTACAGACTCATCTATAGCGGTGAGCTGTGCTGTTGAAAGCTCTCCCATTTTGTTTATTTCAGTCTGATTGATAATGCCGTCTGCTAAGGCTTGTTCTACTGCACCCACTGCCCAAGTTGCTGAAGCAAAGGTAGGTTTGGTGGTACCAGCTTCAAAGGCTTCTTGCCTTTTTTTTGCATCCTCCCCTTTATTTACTGCTTTGACCAGATAGGACAATGCTTCCTGCCTTGTTATGTTATTTTGCGGGTTGAAGCTTCTCCCCGTAGTACCATCTACTATATTTAAAAGTCGAAGCTTTAATATATTATCCTTCACTGTACTTGTGGATATATCCGTGAAACCCCCAGTGCTTATGATATCTGCTCCATTGGTCGTACCATAGTATAAAGCTTCGGCAGATAAGGAGGTAAGAGGGAACGAGTTCAGGAGAAGAGCGAAGGTGAGTGTTAGGCTTAGTAGTTTCTTTTTCATATGGGGTTTTCACTCCTTATTTTTTGATTAGGGAAGGGCGCTGGAGAAGGGTTCCAGGTTCCAGGCGCCAGGTTCTAGGTTTTTTGTTTGGGTTGGGCTTTGGAGGATGGAACAACGGGGGTGTCATCCTCTACAAAGGCTTACCCCAATCCTGGTGCCTGGAACCCGGAGCCTGGTGCCCCCCCAGTCCGCGCCGCCCTTATTTTAACTTTAATACGATATACGTTCCCGGATCTTTTATATTCGCATTCAGCGTTCCTTCTTCTTTGCTTTGCGTTATGGGCAGTTGTTTTAGGATGCTTTGTTTTGCATCGTAATAGACTACGATGATATTGTCAGCTCCTTGAGTCTTGTAGTCATGGGTTAGTGCAAGTTCTAGTCCTTGTGCAAATTGTGGAATGTATTGTTCCTTTTTTTCTACTTGTATCACATAATCAATTGTTATCATTTTGATGATCTGATACTTCTTAGGTATAGCCAACTTGATTTCATCTAATCTTCCATTGGCTGGTTTTGTTATGTTTATCTTTGCTACGGAATCAATATATTTGGCTTTTTCTATACTTCTCGCCTGGTTTGTCAATAAGCTTTCCGTTGAAAACTTTAATTGGGCATCTTGATCATATAGGACAAAGCCTCTGCTATAGTTCATCAGCACATTGAAAGGAATATTCAATGTTTTTTTATCCATGTTTGGTGTGCTATTTTTTCTCCAATCAATAAAGTGTACAACCTTTCCGTCTTTTATTGTCTTTTCTCCCAATGTGTATTCTAAGGTTTTTCCAAACACCTTTACATCATCTTTTCTTTGGGATTCGCTTATATAAGTATCATTGAAAAGCCATTCGGATTTTACTTCATCTAATGTCTTTACTGTATTGGATTCTGCATAGCCTGTGGATACGCCAAATTCATTTATGTTCTTTACACGAAAGCGATAGTATGTGGAAGTCTCCAGATTTCTCACATAGAATATGAGCTTGCCGTTTGCTTGTCGAACAGGAGCTGTAGTGCTTATATAATAGTAGTTCGCCAAGTTTTTGTCTGCTGTGCTTTCCCCTATAGATGCAAAAATCTGGTATTGTGTTCCTCCTGTTGCATCACTCCACTCCAGCTTTACTGCATTTCCATCTACCACTTCTGCAAACAAGCCTGTGGGACTGCCTGGCACTGGTCTTATATAGGTGATACCAAATGGTGTGGACACACCACCGTCTTGGTTAATTACGATGATGGAGCTATTGCCTTCCACGCCTGCCGGGGATGTAAAGACAATATATTTCTTTTCTTGTACTGTGATCACAGAGCCTTGGGTACCTCCTGTTACGACTACATCTCCGCCGTTTACCATGGTACCTTGTATCCCTGGGGGTATATTGCCATAGTCTGTGATACTCTTTATTTCTCCGCCAATTATTACAATGGGAGTTCCAAGTATGCCATCCACTTCAAGTATCAGGGTTTCTCCCCCTGTTATTTTTAGATTATTTGTCTGAGCGCCTAGATTATAGGCTCCGTCTGAATTTTTGCCTGCTTCTTCATACATATTGACGATAGATGGATCGCTTATGTAGCTGAAGGCTCCTTCTAACACTGCTGTTCCGGTGACGATATCTCCTTCGTAGTTTTTTACCTCTACAGAGTATGTGCCCGGATTGGTTATGGCATTTGTTCTTGCCTTTATCAAATTATATTTTACAGAGATGATTTCAGCTTCTACGCCGCCGATGAATACTTTAGCTCCGTCCCAGAAATCGTCTCCTGTGATATCTATATAGGTGCCCCCTGCCATTGGGCCTTTGTTTGGTTTCACCTGTGTGATTTTAGGATTCGTTGTTACATCCTTATATACAAAATAGTGAGGGTGCCACCCTTCATAAACATTGTGTGCTGTGGATACTACCGAGGCGGTATCTGTGTTGATTACTGTTACTCTCAATTCTTTTTCTACATTTTCAGGTTTTGCCCCGGGTACTCTAACGATTATGACTGTATCCTCGGCGTTTTTGCTTATGACTTGTCCTTCCTGGTCTCCGATGAATACTCTCACACCATCTCTAAAATCTTTACCTGTGATGGTTATTTCTGAACCACCCTGTTTGCTGACCTCTACAAGATATTTAGACTCGGTGCCTGTACCCTGCAGTCTTCTTGGGGTGATCGTATTGATGATTGGATTTGACATAGGATTTCCGTATTCAAATTTTGATTTTGCTTTTCCTCCATCATTGTTTATGACGATGAGCGCTTTTTCTCCAATGGTCAGTGATGGTGGTGTAGCTTTCACGATGATCATTTTGCTGGTGCTGTTGACGGTGTCTATTTCTGCCAGCCTTCTTGTTACATAAAGTATTTCATCCTTTTTCATTGCTTTGATAATCTCTTTGCCTTTAAAAAGCTTATCCAGCTCGCTTTGCAGTATATCTGGATTGCTCTCCATAAAATCCTCAGGTGTAAATTCTACGAAGTATTCTACCTTATCCAGATCAATATTTGCATATTTGTGCGCTGTCACATTTTTAACTTCACCAGATTTGGTTTTCACTCTATACGTCATAGAAAACATGGTATTATATTGCTTAAGATCTTTTGGATTTGTATGGTTTAGCACATTATGATCTACTTCCAAATTATTCAAAGCGATCTTTGTTGGATTTACGGCTATCAGTGCTGACTTGATGTCCTCTTCTTCATCCCCGATAAATACTTGAACATTCTTTAATGGGTCGCCATCAATGATGAAACCATCCCCATTGATGGTCAGCTCTGTGCCTCCTGTCTTTGGACCTTTTGCAGGCACTACACTTGTTATCTTTGGTGCTGAAATACTGTAGGTAAATCCACCTTTTTTAGATACTGTGCCTGTGTCAGGATTGACGATGACAACATCTACAGCTCCACTGCCTAAGTATTTGGGAAGGGTTACCACCAATCTTCTATAGCTAAAGCTCAGTACGGTGGCTCTTTCTCCCCCAAAATATACTTTTGGTGCAAGCTCCTGGATGATACTTTGATCGTCGTCTATGCAATCTGCATCTCTTATTCCATTTTTTACGCCATTGATTTCTAAATCTGTAAATGGTTCACCTAAATCATACTGCCCGTTTCCGTTTAAATCCTGATAAGGCTCTCCATCCATGAAGTTTTCACCCATGATGGTGATATCTATTCCCCCGGATGCATTTCCCTTATTCGGAGTGATCTGATCTACTCTTGGATAGCTGGTAGGGACTCTATATACAAACCGATTTCCCCATATAGCAGTACCTCCATCCTCTTCGTTTACTGCAATGACCGGTACATCTGCGCTTTGGCTTATGGGGTCAAGGGTACCATTATACTTAGGCAGTTCCACATAAAGGTTTTTATCATCTATTCTAGTAACCTTTGCAGATTTTTCGCTGCCAAAATATACCGCAATACTGTTTCTAAAATCTGTTCCAGTTATTTTTATGATCGTACCCCCTAGTGTGGTTCCTTCTTTTGGATCTACAGAGGATATCTTTGGATTACTTCCCTGGGTAGTAAAATAGAAGAAACCTTTTAACAACGTGGCATTGGCTGTATCAGGATTTACTACTGTGACATCGTTGTCTCCTTGTTTTGCCAGTCCTGTGCTCATAGGCGGAATTGAAATCTCTAGGGTGCTTGAATTCTTAAACTCTGTTCTTCTCCCTACGATTTCATTCTTCCCTGCATCTATTCTATAGGGTGTTTTTAATGTCAGGTTATAGCTGATTGTTGGTGAATTTCCTATGGTAAAGCTCATGGTGGCACCAGCATCGGTAGAATGAAAAACAACATCACTGCTTATGAAGCCATCTTTATCAACCAGCTGTATTTTGCCATTTTCCACAACTGGGTTGTAGGTGTTTCCTCTTCCATCTCGCAATGTGACATCTCCATTGCCGTTTTCAAACATCATGAATAGTCCTGCATCGTTTTCCTCAACAAGGACAGTTGCTTTATACAAAGGATTTAGCTTTACTCTTCCGTTTTCTGCTTTTAAAATGGGTTGGTCTTGTACACCGAACTCTTTCAGAATTTTTATTCCGGAATTCACATTATATTCGTTGATATCTTGTCCGTTAAAAAGCACTCTTGCTCCTACGATACGATAGATATCTCCAGGCATAGCTGTGACATCAGGACCTAGATAGCTCTCTCCTACAATTGTGGATATTGTCTTTGCACTTCCCTTATTAGGTGCTATTTTGGTTATCTTAGGGGAAGTGTAGACATCTGTATAGGTAAATGGAGCACTTGCCATGGCACCAGTATACATATTGATTACTTGCAGATTGGTTGTGCCCGCTCTGCCCTTTGGCGCCTTAAAGCTAATCTCTTGGCCTGTACCATTTATTTTTATATCACTTACTTTTTCTCCATCTACATACAGCTCTACTTTTTCTGTAGGAGTATTTTTAAAGTTGGAGCCTTTCACTACAACACTGTCTCCGCCTTTTGTAGAAACGATATTTGGATTTACTTCTGTAATAGAAGGTGACCCCTCTACCACTGGAGCTTTAAACTTAAACCTCGTAAACTTAGTAGGCAGTCCACTGTCAGGATTGTATATGTAAAGTGTTGATTGTACGTCCTCTACACCATCAGGAGTGGCTGGTATTTCGGCTTTGATGATTGTGCCTTTATAATTGCCTACACTTCCATCCACTAGCTTTCCAGTGTTATCATATACCTTTACCTTCTCAAGCTTTTTCATACTTGCCTCATTGCCGTCAAGTCCGATATACAAATCTGGGGATATGATATCCTTTCCTTGCTGTATGACTAAAAAATCGCTTCCTTTTATGGTTACACTGATGACCTTATCCTTGGGACCCATTTCTGGTGTCATGCTGGTTACCACTGGAATAATAAAATCATCTACATAGGTAAAATAATCTTTTAAGGTAGCTTCTTCTATAATGGACGGTATCAGCTCTTCCGTCTTTCCGTCTTCATATATGTGCGTATCCGTAGTAACGATAATATCCTTTTGGCCTACTTCACTTATATTGGGAAGCTTTACTGCTAATACGTCCTGGCTGAGAGAAAAGCTGTTTAGTGCTGAAAACTTATCGCCAGTAATATCAACCTCAGCATGTTTTCCTATTTGAACCTGTATGATTTTTTTTACATTTACATCACGGACTACGCCGTCCAGGTTGTACTTCAAACCAGGTATGGTCACGATTGTTCTTTTAATATCGCCGCTGCCCTCATTTAAAACGGTCATATCATTATAGGAATCAGTTGTAGTAGTAAGTCCGCCCACATTCAGGGTAATTATATTTTTACCGGATATCCTTACAATGGCTTGAGAGCTGGCCTTGGCCGCATTCGGATCTATATCATTTATGGAAAGCACATTTCCTGCTTCCACAAAGGTAAATATCAAAGGGTTTGCAGAGTCGTCATATCTGCTGGTGCCTTCTCCATCGGTTATGACGATTCTGGCATCTCCAGGTCCTGCAGTGGATTTTTTTGTTCTTACCGTCAAGGTATTTGTTGTACTGTCAAAGCCCATGATATCTGCTCTATTGGCCACAGAGAGATCCTCTGTGATGCCGCTTATGATTCTTGGAAAATACACTCTTACAGAATCGTTAAGACCTGATTTTCCTAGCTCGTTTTTTATTTTTACATAGGTAGCTCCGTTTACACTTCCTGTATTTGGTGTCACAGAAATAACATTGATGCCTGATAATCTTTTTACTGCATAGATGCTATTTAAAAATACGGTATGTATATTGCTGTCTGATGACACGATTCTAAGCTCTCCTGTCTTGAAACCAACCTTGTTCACATTATTCACTTCTATCTTAGAAGACTGTACATCTACGCTGCCACTGCTGTATTCAGTACCATCTATTAAAACCGTTGAACCGCTGGTAAAATTTGAACCTTCAATGGTAAGCTTTTCTCCATCTCCTATGTAAAAGAATTTATCTATCAGGGGTTTATCATCTGCTCCCTTTATTCCTGTTATATAGGGGGGAGACACAACATTGATTGTGCCTAGGTATTCTTTTCTATCAGGATCTGCTTTGTCCACTACACGAATCTGTTTTTGCCCTTCTGTAAAAAGCACATTATAGGTATCTCCATATTTGGCAATGGCAATCTCTCTGTCTATTGTCAGCTGATTGCCGCCGCTGATAAGCTGTGCTGCCGGATACTTGGTGGTATCGATGATCTTTGTACCTGTATAGGTATCTGTAATGGATATCTCTGGCTGGGTCACAACAACAGGCAGAGATATCACGTATTGCACCGTACTTTTATCAGAGCTATACTGAACTCTTTGAAAATACAAAGCCCTGAAATCATCTGCATGTACAATATTTATGAATTCTCCAGTAGGCAAAGTGGCTGCCATCATTGTGAATATAAGTAGAAAAGAAATAAGCTTCTTCAGTTTCTTCATAAAAATACCTGCCTTTTTACAATATAGTGCTTTCAGTATTTGAGAGAAAATACCTCATTTATATATATCGGAATTTGTCATATACGAAGTTAATGGTACTTTTTTCATATATTATATCATAGATGTGATAATCGGGAAATTTAGGGTGGAGTTAGGGAGAAGCAGCGTTCCAGGCACCAGGCGCCAGGTTCCAGGGCTTTGGATGGAGCTTTAGGGATTTTTTTCTGGGTTTTTGTAATGAAATTTTAAT
>JAUQXG010000097.1 GCA_030834765.1 Lutispora sp. | reverse complement strand
TTTGATTTTTCTTATCTATGGTATCATATTGAAAGGTTGTTGAAGAGGATGCAACGGTATTTACAAAATAACGGCCTATAGAGAGTATCTTTTCATTATCCGTTTTCACTTCATATCCACTATCTACCCCCAGATGTCCTCCACCTGCTGCTTTTAGCTCTTCGATTTCTTTATTGAATTCCTCATAGAGCTTTTTATTTTCTGTCAAATATTTTTCATTTAGGCTCTGCTGCAATTCTTTATTTTCTAATCCTCCTATTGCAGGCGTTTTTATGTTTGCATCATAAGTGTCTTCTTTCACTTTATATTCATTTATGGTAAGAACCTTTACCAGCTTACCAATTACAGGAACCCCAGACATGGAATCTGCCACTGTGGGACTTATATTTATACTAGCAAAGAATAAGAATACTGCACATGCTGCTATTGTCCCTATTTTAACTTTATTACCTTTCTTATTTATTGTTTTTTTACCTTCCTTTAGTGCCTTTTTTACTATGAAATTTAATTCCTCAGGTATTAAAATATTATCATAATCCGCTTTTAGCTTATTTAATTTTCCCATAAACCTTTCCTCCTAAATTAAACTTCTATTTCTATCCGAAGCTTCTTTAGCCCAGCATATAGCCTGGTTTTTACTGTATTCAAGTTTTGTTGTAATACTTGAGCAATCTCCTCCAGCTTTAGATCTTCAAAATATCTTAGAATAATAATGGTTTTATATTCATCCGGCAGTTTATCTAGGGCATCTTGTAAATCAAAATCCTTATATGTATCTTCTTTCGTTGATGAATGAATATCTACGATAATATCATCAACATAGGTTACTTTTTTTCTTTTCCGCAAATGATCTATTGAGGTATTGATCAGTATCCTATAAAACCATGTTTTCAAAAATTCTACATGTTCTATTCTTTCTATAGAAGAAAGTGCTTTATATATGCTTTCCTGGACGATATCCAATGCATCATCTTTATTCTTTACATAGCTGTATGCTGTTCTATAATGTGATTCCTTATTGCTTAAAATGTAGTCTTCTAATAATTTATATTTTTTGTTTTTAGTCATATCATTCAACTGCTCCTTTTTTGATACGCATCAAACTTGGGATTTATAATATATAGACTAATCATAAGCTAAAATAGTTTTTATATGCACAAAAATATTCAGTAGTTACTTTTTACAGATTTACAGATATTAGGCAAAATCAGTTCTATATGCTAGCCCATCCTCATAATCTCCTATTATAGGACTTCGTATTAAGAAGAATATTTTTGAAGAAAAAGCTTCAACAATAGCATATTTAAAATATAGAAGCAATGTTTAGATTTCAACAAATAAGATTTACATCAAATAACACTTAAAAACTTTCAAATTGTAGTCTAGGCTACATCCATACTTTAAATATTCTGCTATTATTTGTTTATCTTATCTTTTGAGGAGGAAAAGCTGTGATAAACCTTATTAGTGCTGGTATAGCAACTGGATTTCTCTGAAAAATGTTTTTTAACAAAATTATGAACGTGCTTGAATCTGCTTTTCTAATGAACAGTAGCTTCTAACTTATAAACGTATGTACCCTGAATACTTTATAATAAAAAACTATGTTGATTATGATGTAGTCCATTCAATTAAGGGATTTTCTCCAAAATATCGCATTTATTCTTTATTAAAAGCTTATAGTGCTAATAAAGCCAAAGCATACTCTGTCATCAGGGCATTTCTCTACCCCTTGTTATGTTTTTCAGTAATCACTATATATATTTCCTTACAAGCAAACATACTGAAGAATTTGGAAAAGATACAGTTTATCGTTTTTTAAATTCCACAGCCATCAATTGGGGAAGTTTACTTCTTTGCTGATGTCACATATTTCCAGCAAATCTATCAGACATCCTTATATGCAAAGTTTCAGTAACATCCTATTAAACTTAGAAAGGAGCTTTGAGATGGAAGATGAAAAAATATTAGAAATAAAAGACTTACATACTGCCTTTAGATTTCAAGATGAATATTTCGATGCAATCGATGACGTTTCTTTATCTTTATATAAAAATGAGGTATTGGCAATCGTTGGCGAATCTGGTTGTGGAAAAAGTACCATTGCTAACTCTATAGTAGGATTACATGATAAGAATTTCACGAAGACCAGCGGAGAAATAATTTACAATGGGGAAAATGTGCTTAACTATTCGGAAGATCAATACAACAAAATTAGAGGTAAGGAAATCGGTTTCATTTTTCAAGACCCACTGGCATCTTTAAACCCATTACATAAGATCGGAATACAGATTGAAGAGTCCCTCATATACCATACTAATTTAAATAAGGGGCAAAGACATGAAAGAATGTTACAGCTTCTAGACCAAGTAGGTATTATTAACCCTAAAAGAATCGCGAATCAGTTTCCTCACCAATTATCAGGTGGTATGCGGCAAAGAGTTTTGATTGCCATTGCGCTTTCGTGCAAACCTAAAATAATTATAGCAGATGAACCAACTACCGCATTAGATGTTACAATACAAGCTCAGATATTGGACCTTTTAACAGAACTTCAAGATGAGATTAATGCAGGAATTATTCTTATTACTCACGATTTAGGGGTAGTTGCGCAGATGTCAGACAGAGTTGCTGTAATGTATGCCGGTCAAATTGTTGAGTATGCAGAAACAAAGGAACTTTTTAGTAATCCTCTTCACCCTTATACAAGGTCATTATTACAGTCAATACCTCAAGCTGATTCGGTAGGAGAAGAACTTCATGTTATCAAGGGGATGGTTCCTTCTTTAAAAAATTTAGTGAGAGAAGGGTGCCGTTTTGCACCAAGAATTCCATGGATTTTAGAATCAGAGCATGAAAAAAGCCCTATGCTGAATGAGGTATCAAAGAATCATTTTGTAAGATGCACTTGTTGGAAAAATTTCCATTTTAGAGACGATGGAGGCTATTAATATGAGTTTTTTAGAAATAAATGATTTAAAGGTTCATTTTCCTATTCGTGGAGGGGTTCTTAATACCATAAAGGATCATGTCTATGCAGTGGATGGTGTTAGTTTTTCAATTGATGAAGGTAAGACTTATGGACTTATTGGAGAATCAGGCTCTGGGAAAACCACAATTGGAAAAGCCATTGTTGGATTGGAAGAGCCAACCGATGGAGAAATCCTATATTATGGACAACAAGTAAATAAAAAAAGGCTTAGAAAAAAAGTGAATTATAATAGAGAAGTTCAAATGATATTTCAAGATGTTTTATCAAGCTTAGATCCTAAAAAAAGAGTTCGTGATATTATTGCAGAACCCATTCGAAATTATGAGAAATTAACAGAAAATCAAGAATTAGAAAAAATTTTAACTTTATTAAATATAGTTGGAATGCCCCCAGATGCTTTATATAAGTATCCCCATGAATTTTCAGGAGGACAAAGGCAAAGAATCGGTGTATCGAGAGCTGTGGCTGTAAATCCAAAGCTTATTGTTGCAGATGAACCTGTTTCTGCCCTTGATTTATCCGTCCAAGCACAGATATTAAACTTCTTAAAAATGATACAAAAAGACTTTAACTTAAGCTATCTTTTTATATCCCATGACTTAGGTGTAGTAAAACATATGTGTGATTATATTTATATTATGTATAGAGGCAGATTTGTAGAAACAGGGACAAGAGAGGATATATATAATAACCCTCAGCATATTTACACGAAAAAGTTAGTTGCTGCGATTCCGGAAATTGATGTTGAAAACAGAGAAGCATTACGTCGGAATAGAATTAAAGTGGAGCAAGAATATAGCGAAAAAGAAAGTTTATTTTATGACCAAAATGGAAGGGTATTCGATTTGGTTCAACTCTCAGATACCCACTACGTTGCAATAAAAAATAAGGAGGATTTACAAGATGTGGAAAACAGTATTGCGTAGATCCCTACTGATGATACCTCAGCTTTTTATATTGAGTATAATCGTTTTTGCTCTAGGCAAAATGATGCCGGGAGATCCTTTTACAGGCTTAATCACGCCGGATATAGATCCTTTAAGAATTGCAGAATTAAAAGAAAAAGCAGGATTGAATGATCCCATCCCTGTTCAATATAAAAATTGGATGGTTAGAATCCTTAGGGATGGAGATTTTGGAAAATCCTACACATACAAAATGCAAGTTTCTACATTAATTGGCGCAAGAGCTGTAAATACACTATGGTTATCATTATTGACTTTGATATTAACCTATTTAATTGCCATCCCATTGGGTATTTATGCTGGACGTTATCAGGGTTCTCCCTTTGACAAGGGCGTAATCATATATAACTTTATTAGCTTTGCCATACCTACATTCGTTCTATCGTTGATATTTTTGTTGATTTTTGGATATAAGCTGGCGTGGTTTCCAACCACAGGATCCGTAGAAATAGGTGTACAAAAAGGAACATTTGCTTATGTTCTCAGTAAATTGCATTATATGATTTTACCTGCAATTACAGCTGCTGTCTTGAGAACCGCAGGGACCATACAATATCTCAGAAATGAAGTGATTGATGCGAAGACTCAAGATTATGTTAAAACAGCCAGGAGCAAGGGGGTTCCCATTGACAAGGTATACACCCATCATATATTTAGAAATTCATTGCTTCCCATAGCTGCCTTCTTTGGATTTACCATTACCGGGCTTTTAAGCGGCTCTATTTTCATAGAAACAATTTTTAGTTATTCGGGAATGGGTGAATTGTTTATTTCTGCTATTAATAGCAGGGACTATGCTGTAATGAATGCTTTGGTTTTACTATTTGGATTTTTAACATTAACGGGAAGCCTGCTGTCAGATATCATTATGACAGCTGTTGACCCAAGAATAAGAATAGAATAGGAGGTAGCAAGTATGATTTCAAAAAACATGGATGTAAAAGCTGTTGCCTCTAAAATTGATGAAAAAGCATTAAAATCCGCTAATGAGGTTCCATCCTTTTGGAAGGTAATCAAGAGAGAGTTTAAAGTTGATAAAGCTGCAACAGCCTGTTTGGTCATCTTGATTATTATTTTTGCAACAGTATTGATCGGTTCTTTTATCATAGATCAAGAAGCCATTATGAAAATAAATTTAAGAAATAAATATATGCCTCCAGGAAAAGAATTTATTTTAGGAACTGATATTGGAGGCAGGTCAATTGCAGGGCAATTATTAATAGGCGGCAGAAATTCAATTCTGATAGGTTTCGCCGTTACCATATTTACATCGGGAATAGGTATTCTTGTAGGATTGATTACAGGGTTCTATGGAGGAAAAATTGACAATATCATCATGAGAATATGCGACTTCATCTCCATATTACCTACTACCTTGCTCATTATTACATTTATCGTTATCATCCCCAAATATACGATGCTGCATTTTATACTTATTATGAGTATC
>JAUQXG010000096.1 GCA_030834765.1 Lutispora sp. | reverse complement strand
AGCGAATATGGCTGTAGATACTTCTCATAAGGTAATTAAAGATTTGTCAGCTCAAATGCAGACGATAGATCATACAGTAGAGTCCTTTAGAGAAATCATACAATCTATATCAGAAATACTACCTAAGATTGAGCACATAAGCAGTGCAACAGATAGAATAAATGAAGAAAAAAATATAATCATGGAAAAGGTTGAAAGTGCATCATCAGTTGCGGAGGAAGCTTCCGCAACAGCAGAAGAGATAACAGCTTCTGCACAGCAGATGAGTGCATCATCAGAAGAAGTTGCATCAACTGCTCAGAGCTTAACTGGCATAACACAAAATATGCTTGATGAACTAGGCAAATTTAAACTATAATAAATGAAAAGCAAGTGTATAAGCACTTGCTTTTGAATTTTCAATAAAAATTGCATGATAAAGAGGAATGAAATAAATGACAAAAACATGGGATGGTAAAAAATATTATTCCTTAAACTATTTCCTTCGGGAAAAGTTTGGAGAAAAAGTATTTAAAATTTCTTTAGATGCGGGCTTCACTTGTCCCAATAGAGATGGTACTGTTTCGAAAGGGGGCTGCATATTTTGCAGTCCAAGGGGGTCAGGGGATTTTTGCGGATCTGAAACAGATCTAGTGGAACAGTTTCATCAAGGAAAAGAAATGATGAACAAGAAGTGGAAAAAAGGAAAATACATCGTATATTTCCAAGCCTATACTAACACTTATGCTGATATAGCTACCCTGCGAGAAAAGTACTACAGTGTTCTTGATATGGAAGATGTTGTTGGTATTGCTATAGCTACAAGACCTGATTGTCTGCCGGAAGAAGTATTAGATCTTTTGAGTGAAATAAATAAGAAGATATATCTGTGGGTGGAGCTTGGACTTCAAACCATACATGAGGATACGGCAATTTATATCAATAGAGGATATACCTTGAATACCTATATAAATGCTGTAAAAGCTTTGAAAGCAAGAAATATTGAAGTAGTAACTCATGCAATACTTGGACTTCCTGGCGAAGATAAGGCAAAGATGCTTGAAACCATAGAGTTTATAGCCAATACTGGAACTCAAGGAATTAAACTCCACCTTTTGCATATTATGAAAGATACAAAGCTTTCTAAGCTATATGAAAGTGGAGCTATGAAGGTGCTTGAAAAAGAGGAATATACTGACCTTATTGTAGATTGTATAGAAGTGCTTCCGGAAAATATGGTTATTCATAGAATAACAGGAGATGGTCCCAGAGCCACTTTAGTTGCACCTTTATGGAGCATAAAGAAGTGGGAAGTAATAAATGCCATAGAGGATAGGTTTATTATGAGAAATACATGGCAGGGTAAATTTTACAAGGAGAAATCTGTTATTATGGAGCTTTTTCCAAAGTTGTAGAGATTTTGCCATTATGATATAATGTTAACATGAATGGAGGTATGTAAATTGAAAAAAATTACAAAAATTTTAAGCTTCTTATTAATAGCAACTATGCTGACAGGACTTTTGGCAGGATGCGCACCAACACCTGAAGGTAAGGCTGTATTCAATGCGATGATGAAATCGCAGGATATTAAGTCTATGGAGTCAAAATCAAGCTTCAAATTAAGCTTTAGTGCAGAAGGTCTTACACCAGAGGAGAAACCAATGGTAGATCAAATAAAGGCTTATGTTGACGGAGCAGAATTTACCATGAACTCAAAAACTATTATGACAGATAAACTGGCAGCAAAAGGTAAAATGGATTTGGGTGTAAATATTGGAGGAATGGCAGTAGGAACTTCTGTTTGGGTAGACACAGATATGACAGGGGAAAAGATGAAAGTCTATGAGGTATTTCAAATTCCTGCCATTGCCAGAGGCTTTATGCCACAACAATATGCTGGTAAAGAGTATCTAGTGATGGATATGGATAAGATGATGAATATGCCAGAGTTCAAAGAAGAAATGAATGAAATAGACTTTAAGAAGCTGATGGACTTCAGCAAAGAAATGAGCTTAGAAATGGTAGATTTCATAAAGGAATATGCCGCTCAGTTTGATCCAGGATTTGAGTACATAAAAGATATGGGTGAGCAGGAAATCACTACACCAGCAGGTAAGGAAACAGCTCATGTTTATCAAATTAAGTTAGATGACAAAATGGCTAAAAATCTTTTAAGATATTCAGTCACAAATATGACAGAAAATAAAAAGGTTATGGACTTCGTCAAAAACTATATGGATATGATGATGGATATGACAAGTACATCTATGAATGCAGAAGAAAAGAAAGAGATAGATAAAGCTTTAAAAGATATGGAAGCAGGGATACCAGGCTTTATCGCAGAGTTTAACGATGCCATGGATAAGATTGAAGATGTAAAGCTAATAGGTGAAGAAGGCATTGTAATCAATTATGGAATCAATAAAGATGGATATATGATCAATGAAAACGGAAAGTTAAACTTCGTATTTGATATGGCACAGCTTTCAAAGCTTGGCATGAATGGAGCAGAGGGAAGCGGAGTATATCAGATAGGTATTGATTATA
>JAUQXG010000095.1 GCA_030834765.1 Lutispora sp. | reverse complement strand
CTCAAATATTCTTTTGAGATTTTCTTTTATTGTTCTTGCTCTCACTTCTCCTATACCTTCCACATCATCTAGTTCTTCTATTGATGCATTCAGTGTCCGTTGTAGTTTTTTAAAATTCATTACAAGGTTTTCAATAATATTCATAGGAAGCCTTGGCACTTTGTTTAATATTCTATAGCCTCTTGATGAAATTGGTATATCAAGAGTATTTATATTTGCACCTAGTCCTAATATTTTTGCAATAGATGTAAGCTCTAGTAATTCATCTGAGGACAGATTCCTAAGAAGTCTTATTACTTCTTTGTAGTTTTTACACATTTCTTCTGGAAGATAATCTCTCAAGGCTAAAATTTCTTCTTCTTTTACACCAACTACAAGCTCATCAAGCTGCATGCTAACTAGCCTGCCTTCTACGCCTAGCTCATATATATATCTTTCTACTTCATTTATGATTCTGACAACCATTTCTGTCTTTTGAATTACAATTGCAATGTCAACAACGGTTACCATATCTTCAAATTCAAGAGCATTTAAATAGGATAAAGCCCCATCCAATACTGATTTGTATTTTGTAAGAGTCTGTATCGCTTGATTTGCCTTTGTCAGGATGATACTTAAATCTTTTAGTATATATTTATAATATCCTTTATATATTGTAATCATATGCCTTCTCTGTGATATAGATATCACAAGCTCTCCTGTTTGCCTGGAAACCCTTTCTGCTGTTCTGTGTCTGATTCCGGTTTCAGAGGAAGGTATGGAAGGATCAGGTATAAGCTGGGTATTTGCAAATAAAATCTTTTTTCCATCTTTGCTTAAAATTAAAGCCCCATCCATCTTAGCTAGTTCATAAATATATGCAGGTGTAAAATCTGCATTGATATTAAATCCACCGTCCATTAAAGACATAATCTCTTCACTATCTCCTATAACAATTAACCCTCCAGTTTTCGCTCTTAAAATATTTTCCAGCCCTTCCCTTAATGATGTCCCAGGAGCAAGCATTTTTAAGCATCTCTGTAGTTCATCATCACTTTGCCTATCATCTCTCATTTATTTTCCTCCTATGATTATATCTAGCATTTCATTTACATTTTTTATGCCGTAAAGCTTCATGCCTGGTATTTCATTAAGATTTTTCAAATTATTATCTGGTATAATACATGTCTTAAATCCTAGCTTTAATGCTTCATTTATTCTCTTTTCTATAAAGTTAATGGCCCTTACTTCTCCTGCCAAGCCGACTTCTCCAAAGATTACTGTTTCGTCGTCAATTTCTTTATCTCTAAAGCTTGAAGCAATTGCAGCAATGACACCTAGATCTGCAGCTGGTTCATTTATTCTAATTCCGCCCACAACATTCACATAAGAATCATAATTTTGAAGCTGCATACCAACTTTTTTTTCAAGCACTGCCATCAGTAGATTTACTCTATTAAAATCTATTCCAGTTGTATTTCTTCTGGGCATTCCAAAGTTTGTATAGCTTAAAAGTGCCTGGACTTCCACAAGCATTGGTCTTGTTCCTTCCAGAGCTGCTATTACACAAGTTCCTGATGCTCCCTTTAGTCTTCCTGAAAGCAGCATTTGCGAAGGATTGGTAACTTGCTCTAACCCCTTATCGCTCATTTCAAATATTCCAATTTCATTTGTTGAGCCAAACCTATTTTTAACAGCTCTCAAAATCCTATATGACATATGATTATCACCCTCAAAGTAAAGTACCGTGTCAACCATATGTTCTAGTACTCTAGGTCCTGCTATTGCTCCTTGTTTTGTAACGTGTCCTACTAAAAATGTAGCAACACCTTTTTCCTTTGCTATTTTCATGAGGGCTACTGTTGCTTCCTTTACTTGGCTTACACTACCTGGCACTGATGTAATGGCAGGATTATACATAGTTTGTATAGAGTCAATAATTAAAATATCTGGTTTTATATCATCTACATGAAAATTTATATTATCAACATTATTCTCTGCTACGATATAAATGTTATCCGATCTTATATTCATTCTTGAAGCTCTTATTTTTATCTGTTTCGCAGATTCTTCTCCCGATATGTATAGGACCTTGTATTCTTCATTGCCTAAATTGCTGGATATTTGAAGCAAAAGAGTAGATTTGCCTATACCCGGATCTCCACCAACTAATACCAAAGAGCCTTTTACGATTCCTCCGCCTAAAACTCTGTCAAGTTCGCTGAGCCCAGTAGTATGCCTTTCTTCATCATCTAAAATAATATCTTTTAATATTTGAGGCCTAGCTTGAATAGAAGAATGAATGGATACTGTTGCAAAAGATTTTTCTATAATTTGCTCTACAAGGGTATTCCATTCTCCGCATTCAGGACATTTCCCAAACCACTTTGCTGTT
The DNA here is from genome assembly GCA_030834765.1 of Lutispora sp. GTDB lineage: Bacteria > Bacillota > Clostridia > Lutisporales > Lutisporaceae > JAUQXG01. The sequence goes on along the minus strand of JAUQXG010000095.1, from coordinate 7,443 downwards.
TCATATCCACATTCATTGCATACGAATTTTGTTTTTTGCTTTGCCAAAGAAGTCCCCTCCATTTACATTCATATATATGTTTTGTTATTTTAAACCATTTAAACATACATTTTCAATTCTTGCAAAATATATTAATTCATTATACTATATTCACCTTTTTTAGAAAATGATTTCTAATACCTATTATTATTTAAAAAGAGGAAAGCCGATGATGCTCAACGATATGTTGAGGCCTCATCGGCTTTAATGAGTATTTATCGGCCTGAATCACTCATCAGCTCTTAAAAACTAATTCTTCATTTTCTTCATCTATGAATATCCTACTTCCTTTTGTCACATTTCCCTTTAGCATCTCTTCTGATAATTTATCTTCTACCATCTTTTGAATAGAACGTCTTAAAGGTCTGGCTCCATATACTTGATCATATCCTTTTTTCACCAGTAATATTTTTGCTTTATCACTGACTTCCATATCAACCTCTAGTTCTTTCATTCTGTTAGCTAAGGATTTTAACATCAGTTCTACTATTTGCTTTAAATGTTCTTCTTCTAGTTGATGGAATACAATCACTTCATCTATCCTATTCAGGAACTCTGGTCGGAAGGTTCTTTTTAAGTCTTCCATTATATTATCTTTCATTCTTTCATATTCATTTTCTTTTTCATTTACACTTGTAACGAAGCCTAGCTGCTTTTGCTTCTTTATTGTGCCGGCTCCTACATTTGAAGTCATGATAACTACAGTATTTCTAAAATCAACCGTTCTGCCGCTCCCATCCGTAAGTCTTCCATCATCTAATATTTGAAGCAATATGTTAAATACATCTGGATGAGCCTTTTCAATTTCATCAAATAATACAACTGAATATGGCTTTCTCCTTACTTTTTCTGTTAATTGTCCGCCTTCATCATAGCCTACATATCCTGGAGGCGAGCCAATAAGTCTGGAAACAGTATGCTTTTCCATGTATTCCGACATATCAATTCTGATAGTTGCATTCTCATCTCCAAAAAGAGCTTCTGCTAAAGCTTTTGAAAGCTCCGTTTTGCCTACTCCTGTTGGTCCTAAGAAAATAAATGATCCTACAGGTCTTTTCGGGTCTTTTAGTCCAACCCTTGCCCTTTTTATGGCTTTAGATACCGCTTTTACAGCTTCTTCTTGTCCTATCACTCTTTCGTGAATAATTGATTCCAGATTTAACAATCTGCTGGATTCTTCTTGGGCAAGTTTGGTCACTGGAATACCTGTCCAGCTAGAGACAATTTGCTCAATCTCTTCTACTCTCACAATTAAGTCGGATCTTTTTGCTTTGTCTCCCCATCCTTTTCTTACATCATCCAACTCTTTTTTTAAGTTTTGCTCTTGATCTCTTATTTGTGCCGCCTTCTCATAGTTCTGGCAGCTTATGGCTTCTGACTTTTCTTTCTGTAGATTTTCTATAGCTTCTTCTATTTTTTTTACATCAGGAGTTACAGTAAAAGCTCTGATTCTCACTTTAGATGCTGCTTCATCGATCAAATCTATGGCTTTATCAGGAAGAAATCTATCTGTAATGTATCTATCCGATAACTCTACTGCCGCCTTCATCGCCTCATCTGATATTTTAACCTTATGATGCGCTTCATATTTATCTCTTAATCCGTTTAATATTTCAAGAGTTTCTTCTTTTGTAGGTTCGCCTACTGTAACTGGTTGAAATCTTCTCTCTAATGCGGTATCTTTTTCCACATGTTTTTTATATTCGTCTAATGTGGTTGCACCTATAGCCTGTATTTCTCCTCTAGCAAGTGCAGGTTTTAAAATATTAGAAGCATCAATAGCTCCTTCTGCCCCGCCAGCACCAATTATCGTGTGAAGCTCATCAATAAACAGTATAATGTTTTTCGTTTTTATGATTTCACTCATTACACTCTTTAATCTTTCTTCAAATTCACCTCTATACTTTGCACCAGCTACCATAGATGATAAATCTAGGGATACGACTCTTTTATCTTTCAGTATTTCAGGTATATTACCTTCTACTATTTTTTGAGCCAGCCCCTCTGCTACAGCAGTCTTTCCAACACCAGGTTCTCCTATCAAGCAAGGATTATTTTTAGTCCTTCTGCTTAATATCTGAATGACTCTTTCTATCTCTTTTTCTCTTCCAATAACAGGATCTAACTTGCCTTCTCTGGCCATATCTGTTAAATCTCGCCCAAATTTATTGAGTGAAGGAGTATCTGTATTTGCGCTTTCCGCTGTCTTTTGACCATTTCCTTGATTGTTAAGAAGATTCATTATCTCTTTTTCACAAGATTGCAAATCCATGCCCATAGCTGCCAAAAGCTGAGCTGCTACGCCTTCTCCTTCTCTGATTAAACCTAGTAATATATGCTCTGTTCCTACGTAATTATGCCCTAACATTCTGGCTTCATTGATGCTAAGCTCTAAAACAGTCTTTGTTCTAGGCGTATAACCCATTACTTGTGTAATCTCATCTTTTCCTATTCCTAAAGCTCCTTCTATTTGCTGCCTTACTATTTCAAGCTTTATTCCTTTATTGTTTAATACTTGTGATGCGATTCCATCGCCTTCCCTTATAAGACCTAACAATAAATGTTCTGTACCTATATAAGGGTGTTTTAATCTAACGGCTTCATCTTGGGCAAACAAAAGTACTTTTTGAGCCATTTCTGTAAACTTATCAAACATTCCCATATTTTTTCCTCCACTTTCTATACTGCTATTCCATATTCCTTAGCTTGTTTCTTATTATTTCTGCTCTTATAATGTCTCTATCATTTGCATTTAATTCATGATCATATTTTATCTGTATATTGGCACTCTGGGTTTCTATCATTATTTCATTTAGTATTTCTAAAGGAATCTTAGGTAACACCTCTAAATCTACACCTAATCTAATATCTGAAATCAGTTTCAAACATTCATAGCTTTGCATCATTCTTGCATTTTTCATAAGCCCCCAAGAGCGCCATATCTTATCTTCTATTTGCACCTTACTATTACTAATCAAAAGACTTCTTGCCTCTTTTTCTTTTTCTATGATTTGATTTGTTACTGCGGTCAAATTTTCTACAATTTCTTCTTCAGATCTTCCTAAAGTAATCTGATTTGATATTTGGAACATATTTCCGACTATGTCCGTTCCTTCCCCATACAAGCCCCTAATTGTTAATCCTAACTGTACAACAGTCTGAAGTATCTTGTTTATATTGCCGCTTATATTTAACCCTGGTAAATGCACCATGACGGAAGCTCTCATTCCAGTTCCTACATTGGTTGGGCAACTGGTCAAATAACCCCAATTTTCATCAAAGGCGTACTGAACATTTTTTTCTAAAAGATCGTCTATCTTTGAAGCTTCTTCCCATGCTCTTCTTATCTGAAGCCCTCCGTAAATTGTTTGTATTCTTATATGATCCTCTTCATTAATCATGATGCTTACACATTTATCATTACTGATTAGTGCACCACTTCCTTCTCCCTTTTTCATTAAATCTGGGCTGATCAAATGGTTCTCTAAAAGTACTTGTTTTTGAACAGCAGTTGTGCTTTTCATATCAAAGAAATCAAAATTTTTATTTTCGTTCTCATAGGCTTCTTTTATTTGTTTTATCACATTTTCTGCTTCTTCTAGTTTTACGATTGAAGGAAATGGAATTTTGTTTATATTCCTTGCAAGTCTTACTCGGCTGCTTAATATAATTTCATTCATTGGTCCATCATCATTAATCCAACACATCAGCAGCTCCCTCCTTTGAGTTGGCGGCTATTTGCTTTATTTCATCTCTCAACTGTGCTGCCCTTTCATATTCTTCATTTTGTATAGCTTCCTCTAATTTAATTTTCAGCTTTTCTACTAATCTTATTGTTTTTATTCTTGCTCCTGCTTTACTGGGAATCTTGCCGGTATGTGTGGTATTCCCGTGGACTCTTTTAAATAATGGATTCAATCTTTCTCCGAAAACAGTATAACAATTGCTGCATCCAAATCTTCCTGTAGATTTAAATCTATCATAGGATAGACCACATACATCGCATTTTGGCTGTTGCAAAACATCCATATTCATGGGAACTGATCCGGAATTTATTAATCCTGCCAGCAAATCGCTCATTGTAAAAGTTGGACTCATATGAAAAGGACTGCTTGCTACTGCACATTGATCACATAAATGCATATCTGATTTCTTTCCATTTTCTATCTTGGTTATATGAACCGTAGCTGCCTTCTTCCCGCATTGTTCACAAATCATAAAAATTCCTCCTAACTATGATGAGTATTTATGAGAGCTGCTATGATTGCTGCCTTCATGATCTGGGCCCTCACAAAATCTCTAAACTCTATAGGTATCATGGATAAAGTACTATCATCTATGGCAGCTTTTATAATATCTCTAGATCTTTTGTCTAATAGTTCTTTTACCAGTAAAATTTCTAACATCTCATAGGCCTTTGCTTTACTGATATTGCTTCCAATTCCTGCTGATAATATCTGCTCTAAGAATTCATCTCCATCTATGATAACTCGAGTAATCTTTATGCACCCACCGCCACCTCTTTTTGATTGGATACTATAGCCTCTATCCGTTGTAAATCTGGTAGTAAGTACATAATTTATTTGGGAAGGAGCACAGCTAAAATAATTAGCAAGTTCATTCCTTTGTATTTCTATAGAGCCTTTGCTAGATTCAATCAACTCATTTATAAACTTTTCTATCATATCGCTTATTCTTGACATATTGACCTCTTCCTGCAGCTTTGCTGCATCAAAATCAAATTGAAAAGATGCAGTCTTTTCAACCCATCACTCTTTCTGACTTTGACTTTCTTTGACCTTTAATTATATTATAGTAAATGAAAAGCACTTTATACAAATATTGCTTTGTGTCATTATCGGTGTTTTAATAAGTTTACCTTTAAATATAGTTATATATCCCTATCTAGCTTAAAATTCCTAAATAATTATTTTTCTTCTATAATAGATAAAAACCCCTTAAAAAAACAGACCAACCTAACATTAGGTTGATCTGTTTGCTATAGATTTTATGCTTTATCTGCTTTTGCAGCATCAATTACCTTTTGAGCCGCTAATGCTGGTACTTCTTCATACCTTTCAAATCTCATGCTAAAACTTCCTCTTGCTTGTGTCATAGATCTTAAATCCGTAGCATATTTTGCCAATTCCGCAAGAGGGGCTTCTGCTGTGACCTTCTGAAGTTTTCCGTCTTTTTCCATACCAAGGATTCTGCCTCTTTTCTTATTCAAATCTCCAATGATATCACCCATATAACTATCTGGTACCATAACTTCAATATGATTGATAGGCTCAAGAAGTATTGGTCCTGCCTCAGCTACACCTTTCCTAAAGGACAGTGCCGCGGCAATTTTAAATGGCATTTCTGCTGAATCAACAGGATGGAATGAGCCGTCAACTAAAGTACATCTTACATTCACAACTGGATAGCCTGCAAGCACTCCTTCTAGCATACACTCTTGCAAGCCTTTTTCCACTGCTGGAATATATTGTCTTGGAACCGCTCCTCCAACAACTTTATCCACAAAATCAAATTCCTTGCTTCTATCTTCTATTGGTTCATACTCAATCCAAACATGACCGAATTGTCCATGACCACCAGATTGCTTTTTATGCTTTCCTTCTGCCTTGGCGCGTTTCTTGATGGTTTCTCTATAGGGAATGATAGGTTCTTTCAATACTACATCTATCCCAAACTTATTTAAAAGCTTCTTGCAAACGATCTCAAGGTGCTGTTCTCCAAGACCATATACTAGTGTTTGGTGGGTTTCTGTATTTTTTTCAACCTTTAAGGTTGGATCCTCTTCCATTAATCTTTGGAGTCCTGAACCTATTTTGTCTTCATCACCTTTTGACTTTGGTTCAATGCCCATTGCGATGCATGGAGCCGGAAAATTTATTTTATCAAATAAAACAGGATTATTTATATCGCTTAACGTATCTCCTGTGGTTGAATACTGTAGCTTTGCAACTGCACCAACATCTCCTGCAATCAGCTTATCCATAGGCACTTGTTTCTTGCCTCTTAAAAGGAAAAGGTTACTTATTCTTTCTTTTTTATCTTTATTTGTGTTAAGTACTTCCATATCTGATTTCATTGTTCCCGATATTACTTTGAATAATGAAATCTTGCCTACAAATGGATCTGCAACAGTCTTGAATATTTGAGCACTAAAAGGACCATCTGCTTTTATAGCTTTTAATTCATGTTCTTTTGTTTTCAGATTGGTACATTCAAAATGAGCAATATCACTAGGTGCGGGCATAAAATGCTGTACTGTTTCCATCAATGTTTGTATCCCTAGGTTTTTAGTTGCTGACCCACAAAGAACCGGCAACAAATCACCTTGAATCACACCTGCTCTTAGGCCTTTCATTATCTCTTCTTCTGTCAACTCTTCGCCGTTGAAAAATTTCTCCATTAAAGCTTCATCAGTTTGAGCTACTGCTTCAATAATCATTGCTCTATATTCTTCTATCTCATCCGCCATATCGGCTGGGATTTCACAATCTATACATTTGCCATTTTCGTTCATTCTTGACTTCATTTCAATAAGATCTACAACTCCTTGGAAGTTGGCTTCTGATCCTATAGGAAGCTCAAATGGTATTATTTTATTTCCAAAAACTTCTCTTAATTGAGTTAACACCCTTGAGAAGTTTGCATTTTCTCTATCCATTTTGTTGATGAAGAATATACCTGGTATCTTATCTTCACAAACATAATCCCATGCCTTTTCAGCTCCAACTTCAATTCCGGAAACTGCATCAACAACTATAACTGCGCTATCGCATACTTTAAGACTTGCGACAACTTCACCTACAAAGTCGAAATAACCTGGCGTATCAATAACATTAATTCTTACATTTTTCCAATCACATGGAGCAAATCCAGAAGTAATTGTAATTTTTCTTTTGATTTCCTCTGGATCAAAGTCTAGGGTAGTGGTTCCATCATCTACTTTACCAAATCTGTCTAGTATACCTGTGTTAAAAAGCATTGCCTCTGCGATTGTGGTCTTTCCTGAACTACCATGTCCGATAAGTCCTATGTTGCGAAGGTTCTCGGTCTTATAATCTTTCATAAAAACTCCCCCTTTTTTTGGTATATATTATATTTTACCTAAGGTTGGCCTTTTCAATCGCAATAGTTTAAATATTCTATTGATTCTGTAATTTTTATTTTATCTTTAAGTAAGAAAAAAGTAAAGAGCAAAATATTTATATTTGGCCTATTTGGTGAAACAGAAAAAGTAAAACCCTGCCAATGCAGGGTTTTACTTACTTTATAAGTTTGATTTTAAGTTTTTCAAGCATATCAATTGTCATGGAAGCAAGATCATATTTGGGATTCCATCCCCATTCTTCTCTAGCTACACTATCATCGAGAGAATTAGGCCATGAA
>JAUQXG010000094.1 GCA_030834765.1 Lutispora sp. | reverse complement strand
CCAATAACTGGTGCTATCCACGGTGATTTTCCTGCTTCTCTCGACATTTCTATTGCCGGCGCAAGTAAAGACCAAAAGCTAGCTGCAATCATAACGCCTGCGGCAAACCCCAGCATAGAATCAAGAACTTTGCGATTAATTGATTTAAAAAAGAATACCAAGGAAGCTCCCAAAGCTGTAACAGCCCATGTAAAACCCGTTGCCAATAATGCTTGCATCACGGGGCTTAATCCTTCTAAAAAGTCCATTTAAACATCTCCCTTCACAAGACTATTTCTTTTTAGCCATAGCTATCATTACCCATCCTATTATACCTGTGATTGTTGTGCCAAAAGTTAATCCAATGAATGCACCAACCCAAAAAGGTAACCCAACTGTAGACGAATAAATAATTCCAGCAATTACAGCAATACTTGCTGTCAATATACTTTTTTGTTGACCAGATAATAATCCTAAAATATTCACAGCTAGTCCAGCTACCCCTCCAATAATAATCAGAGTCATATTGTCATTAAAAAAACCAAAAATACCTAATGCACCTAAAATGGTAGCGATTATTCCCAACCACATGTGATTTTCTCCCCCTTAAATCGCTTCTAATTATTTCTTATTTCTCTTCTCCTATAATTATTCCACTTACAACCTAACCACTATCTTTAATTATACATACTTTAATAAGATAAACCAAACTTATACTTCCTCTTCGTATGGAAAAAAGTATCTATTGAGCAGCGTTGCAATAACAATTCCTATAGTCGTAAACAGAATCCTTAGAGAAATGTATAGCAAAGTATTTTTTATGTTTAAAGTCGTATCTAATGCAATACTAAGGAAAACTACGCAACAAATGGCGACTGCACTTTTCTTGTTAAACCAATTACAAGCACAAATACAAAGCATCATGCCTAGTGGTACAATTATGACATAAAGCCCTTCTGTATAATAAGGGATGATTGGCTTTATATTCATTAATGCGAATCCCATCACTCCTCCTATAAAAGTCCCAAGGAATCGATGTACACCCATATCCAAGGACTCCTCAGCTGTCTCACGCATACAAACTACTGCTGCTATTGCAGCATAAAAAGTATCTATCCGATTCATCGAAAAAATTAATTGCACCACCAAGCAAAGAAATACGGCTAAGGTGGTTTTTATCGTTCTTAGTCCAATTTTATATTTCGATAGCATTTCTAATCTTTTCCGAAAAATTTATCTCACCTCTTTATTACATTTTCACATAGTCTGCCCACTATTTTTATTTTATGCTTTGATCCTTCTAGCCTGCATGATCCATGCCATGGCCTTATGTAGATACCTATAATGATTACCAAGCTATTTATGATGTTTTATAATTTCATTTACTTTAGTAATTTTATAGTAACAAAAGACAAATAATAAATCAACAAACCTATATTCGAATCAAGTTTTTCAAGCTTTATAACTCAATATATTTTTTGCATTTAGCATAATAAATATGACAATGGATGATGACATTTGCCTTGATATTGTAAGGATTAT
>JAUQXG010000093.1 GCA_030834765.1 Lutispora sp. | reverse complement strand
CTTAGAATTCGAAAAAAAATATGTTGTATTAACTCTACAGCGAGCAAAATTATTTAAATGGGTGGTTCTCATCACAAGTCTCTATAGCTTTTATCTTGATATTACTTTGCATAAAGATACGAATATTGATGTAATTTATCTTCGAAATCTTATGAACATGCACATTATAATTTTCATATTATCACTTGCTTATATTGTGGCTTACAAAATACTTGAGAATTCAGAACAATATAGATTTTCTTATCTTTCCAAGATTGTAATATTTTCCGATATGTCTTTAACAATTCTAACAGCAACGATTCTGTCTTTAAATAGTCAAAGGTATACAGGGAATATCGATGCATATATACTGATAATCCTTGCAGTATCATTTGTCGTCTCAATATATCCAAAATGGGTATTAGGGCTATATAGTTTAAATCATATTTTCTTTCTAATAGGTCTTTCATATTTTTGTAAAAATAATACTGCCTTTATCAAGCAAGCTAATTCTACTAATACAGTATTCGTGGCAATTGTTTTGTTTTTGATCATGTATAGATTCAATGCAAAAAACTTTTTAAACGAAGAAATGCTCAAAGAGGATAAATTAACCTTTATAAAATTATTTGAGCTAACTCCCCTGCCTTTATTGATATCTAGATTTGAGGATGGTAAAGTCCAGTATACAAATCATAAGGCTATGTTATTTTATGATATTCAGAAAGAACAGCTTCATGATCTGAATCATAAGCATTTATATAAAAATGTCTCTGATTTAAGGGAAATTCGCAAAATTTTAGAAGCAAATGGAAAAGTTAATGATTACGTGGTAGAACAAAAAACTTTATCGGAGCAGATTAAATGTGCTATAGTCAATTACGAGCTGATCGATTATTTTGGAGAAAAGTCTATTTTAAGCGGTGTTGCAGATATAACTGAAATAAAAAGAATGGAGAATGAATTGACGGTACATGCATCTACAGATGTTTTGACTGGTGTTTTAAACAGAAGAGTTGGAATGGATCTTATGAAGAGGAAGTTAGAAACAACCAAGCATGAAAAAGAGGAGTTTAATCTCTGCTTTTTTGATATAGACAATCTTAAAATGGTAAATGATAAATTTGGGCATTTGGAGGGAGATTCTTTAATTACCAACGTTTGCAGGGTAATAAGAGAAGAAATACAACCTAGCGATACTATTTTCCGCTATGGGGGAGATGAATTTATGATATTATTTGATAATCATGGCGAATACGAAATAAGGGAGACTTGCAGCAGAATCAGAGAAAAATTTGAAGCTTTGAACAAAAATAATTATAAGCCTTATTTTATCAATGCAAGCATAGGAGTATTTTCTCATAAACCAGAGATGAATCTAATGCTGGAGCAGATTATTCAAACGGTAGATAAAGACATGTATAATAATAAATTAAAGAGAAAGCAATCTTTATAAGATCTTGTCTTAGATAATGTTTGTAGAGATAGATTTTTAATAAAGAAGTTTGATCAAAGCAATATAAATTTATTTATAGGAGAAGTGGTACAAATGAATTGGTTAAGAAAATTTATGATGGGCAGGTATGGCGGCGACCAACTTTCTATGGTCTTGCTGGTATTTTCACTTTTATTAACATTTATAGCCCAGTTAAGCAGATTGCCAATATTAGCTTATATAAGTTACATTCCCTTATGTATAAGTATTTTTAGAATTCTATCCAGAAATGTAGAAAAGCGAAGAATGGAAAACTATAAATTCGCCATGGTGATAAGCCCTGCTTACTCGCGGTTTACGAAAATACAAAAGCGTGTTAAGGATTCAAAGACTCACAGATATTTCAGGTGTCCAAATTGCAAAGCCAGTTTAAGGGTTCCAAAAGATAAAGGGAAGATTGTTATTACCTGCCCTAAATGCAATACAGAATTTAGGAAAAAAACATAAAAAGGCCTGATGGGTTAGCATCAGCCTCGGCTTATTCATTTAATTCCTTTAGTCCTTGTTTCACATACTGGTAATGTTTGAGCTTGTTGGGTTGGTCTTTTAAATATGCTTCAAATACTTTTTCTTTTGCTTCAGAAAGGTATACGGTTTTTGCCTGCAATGCTTTATTTAAATTTGTTACCCAAAGTCCACCGTTCTCGTATTTTACATATGTATTTATTACCAAAACATAGGTAGTATGTCATGGAGCAGTCAGAGATGCCCTTGATTCATTTTTATTTTTTCAGCCAAATTGTGATATAAATATTCATATAGGAGATAGAAAATGAAAACAGCTAATGAGATTCAAAATGAAAGAAGAAAAGAGCTGGAAGAGACACATTTTCTGATATTTATTTTGAGGCATTGTGTGATAAAAGGTTTTTTAAGAAAGATATCCATGATCCCAAACATCTCTTATTAAAATTTCATACTGTTGAGGCTACTTTTTGGATTGAAGGAAAGTTTAGAATCCGCAAATACAAATAAAACTACATATGCATCTGTAGTTGCAGGTAAAGATTATATTAAAAATAGATATTTCAATCAGTATCACTGCCATCCTACTATATATCATATATGAAAAGAATGAGAATCTCCATATTGAAATCTCCTTCTTCTTTGTGTCGAACATGTTATAAAACTAAACTTTAAAGCATTTGTTTTGATGAGGTTGCTGTTATCTCCAATACTCTGGTTAAAAACGAGAATTTTTCTTTCATCATAGCAAGGGAAAGAAAAGAGAAAACCGATATAAGTTTAGTTCTAATATAGTAGATACATCCATATATCTTAAACATTGTTACTATTTAATTTATAGCAGCCATTCATAATTACGTTTATTATACAATATTCTTCTTACTTGAACAGTATCATTTCTAATTACAAAGAATATAAGATAATTGTCTACAACTAAACCTCTATAGCCCTTCAATCTTAAATTTGTATCCTTTAAAAGCGAACATCTTTCTGGCATTTCAACAAGAGTTCCAATTTTATCGATTAAGTTATCGTACTGCTTTATTGCTGCTACAGGAGATAATGTATTGATATAGTCAACAATATCTTCCAAATCCCTTTCAGCTGATTTATAAATTTTTATTTTAAACTTTGCCATGAACATTTCTCCTTAGCTTTTTCGCTAATTCAAAAAAATCCTTACCTTCATCACCATTTGCAATTTCTGCCTCCACTTCAGCAAGTTTAGCATAAAGACTAAGCAATGACTGCTGTTTTTCATAAACCTCAACACTCATAACAACCATATCTCCGACACCATTTTTAGTAATAAAAACAGGCTCACGCTGTATACGGCAAAATTCGGAAATATCATTTGCATTGTTCCTCAAATCTGATATAGGTCTAATGTTCGGCATAAGCGCCACTCCTTTCTAAATATCTTTATTTATAGCATTATTATATCATAATTTTGATATTTTAATCAAATCTATTCACTTTTATCCCTCGCTAGAAGATAGAGATTTGAGTCTACGTATCTATGTGTAAAAGTAGGAAAATCAAGCATTTTATTTATTGAACTCATGTGCTCCATCAAATCAAAAAACTTGGCAGGCTCTATTTCCATGTAGCTTCTCACATATTAGGCTAAAAAATATACCAATATCATATTTAGCAATAAAATTAGTCAATTCTTGCTAAGTTTATTCGACAAAGTATAGTAAAGCATTCATAATGTTTCTAAATATTACTTTCTTGGAGGAATTTACGAATGCTTAATTTACTTAATTTGTCTTATCGTTACATTGATTACTGCCGCTATCAGAAAAATCTAAACTTCAAAACATTGAAAGCTTATGGTACTGACCTCTCCCAGTTTCTTTCATTTATGAAGAATACCGACGGCACATTAACCAGGTTGAACTTATCACAATATTCAGTGTTTTTGCATAAGACTTACAAGCCCAAAACCATAAAACGGAAAATAGCCTGCATTAAAGCCTTTTGCGGCTGGTTGG
>JAUQXG010000092.1 GCA_030834765.1 Lutispora sp. | reverse complement strand
ATATTCTACTAGAATAATAGACCTTATAAAATATATGTCAAAAAATAGATAGATTCCTAAGGACGTCGGATGGACTGATGTCCTTTTCTCAATTTTTGTCTGATTTTGTTCTAAAATATAGATGGACTAATTGTATTAAATAAAATAAGATATTGATAGATATACAATTTGTTGTAATGAATAGATTTCTAGGAGGTTTGCAAATGCAAAATAAAAAGACTATCGAAGATTTAGAGTTGGTAGGAAAAAAGGTCTTAGTAAGATTAGATTTTAATGTTCCAATGGATTCGGAAGGAAAAATTACTGATGATAGAAGAATTAAAGAGGCATTAAAAACAATCACATACCTGATTAATAATAATGCTAAGACAATACTCATGTCCCATTTAGGAAGACCAAAAGGCAAATTTGATATGAAATATAGCTTAATGCCTATCGCCAAAAGGTTATCAGAGCTTTTGAATAAAGAAGTAATAATGGCCAGGGATGTCATAGGACCTGATGCCAGAAATAAAGCAGACAATTTAGAAGCTGGCCAAGTCATGTTACTAGAGAATGTAAGATTCCATCCAGAGGAGGAAAAAAACAATGAACTTTTTTCGAAAAGTCTCGCTTCCTTTGGAGAAATTTATATAAATGATGCTTTTGGTACTGCACATAGAGCACACTCATCAACTGCAGGAGTTGCTGCCTATCTGCCGTCCGCAATTGGATTCCTAATAAAAAAAGAAATAGATATTATGGGTAAAGCCATAAGTAACCCGGAGAGACCTTTTATAGCTATACTTGGAGGTGCAAAGGTCTCAGATAAAATAGGGGTTATAGAAAATCTTCTTGATAAAGTAGATGTGCTGCTTATTGGGGGAGGGATGGCTTATACATTCCTTAAAGCGAAAGGATATGAAATAGGAAAATCTATTTTGGAAGAAGAAAAAATTGATCTAGCAAGAGAAATTATGGATAAAGCAGAGAAAAAAGGTATAAAGCTTCTGCTCCCAATTGATACAGTTGTAGCAGAAGAGTTTAATGCAGAAAGTCCGCATATGACGGTTGATTCTAGCGCAATTCCTGAAAATATGATGGGATTAGATATAGGAGAAAAGGCCAGGGATATGTTTTCTCAAGAAATTGAGAATGCTAAGACCATAGTATGGAATGGTCCAATGGGAGTTTTCGAGATGGATGTTTTTGCAAAAGGAACCCTAGCATTGGCACAAGCAATGTCCAAGTCAAATGGAATTACTATAATAGGTGGTGGCGATTCAGCTGCTGCTGTAGAAAAACTAGGTTATGCAGATAAAATGACTCACATATCTACTGGAGGTGGAGCTTCATTGGAATTTCTTGAAGGGAAAGCTCTGCCCGGTATAGAAGTAATAGATAATAAATAGGGAGGTGTACTTTTGAGAAAAAAATTGATCGCAGGAAATTGGAAAATGAATAAAACAATAAACGAGGCTCTTTTATTTGTAAATCAGTTAATACCATTGGTTAAAGACACTGATGCAGAAGTAGTAATTTGTCCAACTTCATTGTGCCTTTCAGATGTAGCGCGAGCTGTAACCAATACAAATATAAAGATTGGTGCACAAAACATGTATTATAAAGAAAGTGGTGCATTTACTGGAGAGATTTCTCCACGCTCACTTACGGAAATAGGAATTGAGTATGTAATACTTGGGCATTCGGAACGTAGACAATACTTTAAAGAAAGCAATGACGATGTAAATAAGAAAGTAATTTCTGCCCTAAATATAGGCTTGATGCCAATACTTTGTGTTGGAGAAACACTAGAAGAACGGGCAAGCGGAAAGGCATTTGATATTATAAATAAGCAAATGTCAGAATGTTTACAAGGCATAGAAAGTTTGAGGCTAGATGGTCTAGTAATAGCCTATGAGCCAATTTGGGCAATAGGTACGGGTAAAACAGCTACAAAAGAAGATGCAAATGAAATAATAGCATACATAAGAAAATTGATAAGTGAAAAGCTAGGGGGATCTATTGCAGAAAATATAAGAATCTTATATGGCGGCAGCGTGAAATCTTCCAATATTAAAGAATTAATGGAAATGTCAGATATTGATGGCGCCCTAGTCGGCGGAGCAAGCCTAGATTCAGTTGAATTTTCTGAAATAGTAAAATATTAGATGAAATGTATATTTTTGATATAGACAAGTATAGAAACAAAAAAAGATATAATAATAATAACAGAAGATATTTATCCCGCCTTGTTGTATTTTATTACCCAATATGTTAAAATGTTTTTGTTAATTGTACAGATAGGAGGTGCTTAGAGTGAAATTAGCATTAATCATATTACAGTTCTTGGTTTCATTTATTTTAATCGCTAGCGTTCTTTTACAGCCAGGAAAAAGTGCAGGTTTATCAGGTTCAATAGCTGGGGGAGCTGAACAATTATTTGGTAAAAAGAAAAGTAA
>JAUQXG010000091.1 GCA_030834765.1 Lutispora sp. | reverse complement strand
TGCAATTCCAAGTGTTTTAGCGCTATTTACTGCACTTAAAACTTCTACATCCTCTGCTACTGCTACAGCTATAGTCTTTGGACCTTTTGCCTTAGCTGCCTTTATAATCTCTTCAAAGTTTTTTATCATATTACACCTCATTCTCATATATTTTGGCTTGCTCTTCACCCTTTAGTATTCTATAAGCACCTTCAGATAATGCAAACATTTCATCTTCTCCAGGATATATTTTAATGTCTGCGATGAAACTTACTCGTCTTGCAATATTTTCACACATGGCTTTGGAATACGCTATTCCGCCAGTTAAAACAATTGCATCTACCTTGCCATATAAAACTGTTGCCATGAGGCCGATTTCTTTAGCTATTTGATAAGCCATGGCATCAAATATAAGCTCTGCATTTTTGTCACCAGCATCTATCATTTTTTGAACATCTCTCACATCATTGGTTCCTAAATAACCTACTAATCCTGCATTTCCATTTATTTTTTTCTTCATTTGCCCTTGTGTATATTTACCTGAATAACACATTTTTATGATATCGCCTACAGGAAGACCACCTGCACGTTCAGGTGAAAATGGACCTGACTCGTTTGCATTATTTACATCTACTATTTTTCCCATTTTAAGTGGTGCAATAGAAATTCCACCGCCTAGATGCACTACTATAAAGTTAACAGTGTCTAAATTTTTACCCATATCTTTAGCAGCTCTTCTTGCAATTGCTTTTATGTTTAAAGCATGTACCAAAGATTTCCTCGGAATTTCTGGAAGTCCGGAAATTCTAGCTATATCTTCAAATTCATCCACTGCAACTGGATCTACTATATAGGAAGGTATCCCCTCTGAATCTGCTATATGTCTTGCAATCATTCCGCCTAGATTTGAGGCATGTTCTCCTTGAACCCCAATCTTCAAATCACCACTCCTTGCATCTGTGACTTTGTATGTACCGCTAGGCATTGGTTTTAACAATCCGCCTCTTCCAACAACAGCGGCTAAATCTTTACTTTCAATATTTTCTTCTTTTAACCAATCTAATATGATGTCGGCTCTATACTGAAATTGGTCTGTGATCTTTTCAAATTTATTAATTTCATCTATTGAGTGACTTAAATTCTTCTGAAGAATATTCTTTTCATCTTTAAAAATGGCTACCTTTGTGGATGTTGAACCTGGATTAATTACTAGAATTAAATTTCTAGGCAATATTATAACCACTCCTTTTATTTGATGGATTAAAATTATATTCTCCTATTAAATAAGCAATATGTGTGCCAAAATTACAAAAAAATAAAAACTCAAGATCATAGTCATTGAGTTTACATATAATTTATTTTTAATACCTACATTATTTTTGTAAGATGCTCGTTAAATATATATCCATTGCAATTTATTGCTTGCAACTTATTGCAAAATGTATCTTATTTGCAATAAGTTGCATAGATTTACACTAGGTAATTGCTCTATCTTATGACATTCATATCATAAGGTGTTTCTTGATATACATAATAGTTCAGCCAATTTGCAAACAAAAGATTTCCATGGCTACGCCAAGTAACGATAGGTTTCAGCTTTGGGTCATCTTTCTCAAAGTAATTTTTAGGTATATTTATAAATAAATTGTCCTTCACATCTCTCACATATTCTTGCTTCAATGTGAAAGCATCATACTCTGAGTGTCCTGTTACAAATACCTGCCTTCCACTTTCAGATGTCGCAATATATACCCCAGCTTCCTTGGATTCTGCTATTATTTCTAGTAAGCTATTATTTTCTATATCCTTTTTAAGTATCGTTGTATGTCTTGAATGGGGTGCATAAAAAACATCATCAAAGCCTCTTAACAATTTTGAATTGGAAACAGTTTTATAATGTGTAAATACGCCAAACATTTTTTCCTTCAATGAATGCTTTGGAACATTGTAATGATAATAAAGCCCTGCCTGTGCTCCCCAGCATATGTGCAGTGTTGAGTATACATTATGCTTGCTCCACTCCATAATTTCTACAAGCTCATCCCAATAGTCAACCTCCTCAAATTCTAAATGTTCTATAGGAGCACCTGTAATAATTAGCCCATCAAATTTTCGATTTTTTATCTCATCAAAAGTATGGTAAAAGCGTTTCAAATGCTCTTCTGGTGTATTTCTAGAAATATGCCTCCTTGTGTGAAGCAATGTGATATCAACCTGAAGCGGTGAATTTCCCAAGAGACGTAAAAGCTGTGTCTCTGTGGTAATCTTTGTTGGCATAAGATTCATAATAACAATTTTCAAGGGTCTGATATCCTGATGGACAGCCCGACTTTCTGACATTACAAATATATTTTCATTTGCCAATATTTCTGCCGCTGGCAAATCATCAGGTATATTGATTGGCATATACATCGATCTCCTAACCTATACAGCTTATTTTATATCGCATCCAGCGCTTAGAGCAATTGCTAATGCACCTGCTCCTCTTTCAGCTTAAGTATTTCCCTAAAAAATAAACCCCTTTCAAATGAAAGGGGTTTGCAAACGTATACGACTCTACTATTGCTTCACATCTCCTCCTCATCTATCAGTACAATGTACTGCAGGAATTGACACCGCTGCATTCGAATGAGAATGCCGGTTGTCGGGTTTCATAGGGCCAGTCCCTCCACCTCTCTTGATAAGAATCATATTAAGTTTTTGATTTAAAAAATTTTAACATAAATTCATTTATGGTGTCAAGTAAAGTTTTGAGCAAGTGTCTCATATCTACTCTATCCCATACTTCTCTAGTTTATAATATAAAGTTCTCAAAGACACATTTAGTATTTCTGCTGTTTTTGTTTTATTATTTCCATATTCAATAAGCACTTTTGCAATATGTGCTTTTTCTATATTTTGTACCAGCTCATCTAATGTAAAGATTTCACCGTTATCCTTTACGATATCTTCGTTCTTCAATATCATCCCATTTTCTATATTCGTGATATAGTTTGGAATATGCTTTTCTAATATTTTTATCTCTGTGTTTCGCATATTAATAATAGCTCTTCCAATTATGTTCTCTAACTCTCTCACATTGCCTGGCCAATCATACATCTTTAATATATTTACGGCCTCATTGGATATATCAATTATATTTCTGCCGTATTCCTGATTAAATTTTCGAATAAAAAATACAACTAAATCATAGATATCACTTTTCCTAGATCTTAGAGGAGGGATTCTTATGGGATACATATTCAGTCTATAGTATAAATCTCCTCTGAACTTTCCTTCTTTTATTGCTTGTTCTAAATTCATATTTGTTGCAGCGATTACTCTTACATCAATACTTATAGGCTTTGTTCCACCTACTCTGACTATTTCTTTTTCTTGAAGCACGCGAAGGAGCTTTGCTTGAGTGCCTAGAGAAATTTCTCCTATTTCATCTAAAAATATGGTTCCCCTATTGGCTTCTTCAAAAAGACCTTTTTTACCGCCCTTTTTGGCACCTGTAAAAGCTCCCTCTTCATAGCCAAAAAGCTCTGATTCAAGCAAAGACTCAGGTATTGCTGCACAATTCACTCTTATAAATTGGTTAAATTTTCTTGTACTATCGTTATGAATCGCATGGGCAAATATTTCCTTTCCAGTTCCGCTTTCTCCAAGCAATAGTACCGTTACGGTTGTATAAGAAACCTTCTTTGCCTTATCAATAGCAGAGGTCATATATTGATGTCTTCCAACAATATCTTCAAAAGTGTATTTCGCCTCAAGCTTTCTTATAATTTCTTTTGCTCTTTTCAATTCATCTGAGAGTTTATTTATTTCTGTTATGTCATGGAGCATGCCAACACTACCTCGAAGCTCTCCATCAACAATGATTGGCGCAGCATTGACCAGCACTTCTTTTCTTCCAGGTCCCACCTTTAGAAGTGCACCTTTCACAGGTTTTCTTGTTGCTAGAACTTGCAGATGCACACTGTCTCCCTCTGCAATATCAACCGTAGGAGGCTTTCCTATTACGTCTTTTTCAGAGAGACCGGTCATTTTTGTATAAGCCGGGTTGAACATGACACCCAACCCCTTTTCGTTTACAACAGATATGGCATCTTGTGTTGAATTGAATATAGCTTCCAGCATGCTTTGTACTTCTTTTAGGTTAGTGACTTCCTCTGCTAGCTTTATTACATCTGTAATATCTCTAAAAACAGCTATAGCACCAATAACCTCTTTATTCTCATCAAAGACTGGCATTCTATTGGTTACAATCTTTATTTTGCCCAAATGCTGCTGTCTGTTTAGTTCTGATTTACCAGTTTCTAATACAAATGGAAGTCTTGTATCAGAAACAACATCTCCCACATATTTGCCTATGGCATCTACACTTTTAGTATTTGTCAATATCTCTGCAGCTCTGTTATATAAGGTAATGATCCCTTTTTTATCCACAGCTATCATGGCATCATGTGTAGAATTCAAAATAAGTTCTATTCCTCTGTCCAAAACTTCACCTCCTCATACTAAACGGGTTTAAATACTTCCATGATTTTTTCAGCTGCTTTTATTCCATCT
>JAUQXG010000090.1 GCA_030834765.1 Lutispora sp. | reverse complement strand
AAAACATGGCAAGTCGAGAAATTAACTTTGCCACAGGACAGAATTTCAATGGATTGGGTACTTTTTTTCAAGATCCAAGCTCATTGAATGTTTCTATCAATACAACTACTTATTCAAGAACCTTTAAGAAAGGGGAAGTTTCAGGCTCGGAAAAGAGACCATTTAACACTATTAATGTTGATAAAATTAAAAGCTTAGCTATAGACAGCAACAGTAATAAATATATATTATTTGCAGTAGAAAATTTCTACAATATTGCAGAAATAGACACTGTACTAAAGGATTACTTGCAGCTTAATAATTATGGGATTTACGTAGTGAGTGATGATACAACACAAAAGAAATCAGTTTTAATGGGGCCTTGGAATGATATCTATTTTGTCGGAGCTGCTAGGTCTTACCTGGCAGGAAATAAATTATATAGATACACAGGAAATGAACTGAAAGAGGTAACAAATACAGGCAGACCAGCAAAATATAGTCCGACTCCTACAAACAGCATTACTACAAGCTTACGTAATTTTTCTATAAGATATCAATATAGCCCAAGTAGAGATGAAGTAAGAGAAACGGTAATTTCTGATGAAACAATTAATGAAACAGTATCGATTATTAATGGAAGTATAACTGTTCATGGGGTAACAATTAATAATGTAAAGGCATTATACGCTTGTGGTGGGAATGCTTACTTTGCAGAGTTAATAAATGGAGATATATATTATTTCTATCGATATATAGGGATATCTTCATCGGACAGCACAGTATATCAATATATGGCATTATACCCCCCAGAGAAAATTGAGGGTGCAAAGGGAGTAAAAGCCCTAGATATTATCTCATATGACGTACCCAATCCAGAATGGCAGCAGTATCTAGCGATATTGCCATCACAAAAACTTTACTTCATGGATAAAAATAATAATTTATATGAAGCTGAAAGTCGAGGAGGCTTTACAATACCATATTACAGTAGTGAGAATGGTGTAATATGGCATTCGAGTTCTCCAGGAGGTGCACCTATTAGAAAGATTAAGACAGACGTTATTGACTTTTGGCCAAGTAAAATAGCACAGACAGGCACATATTATGACGATTGGTGGGAGAGACACAATTATACATATCATGAGATAGAAGTTGATTATATATTGCCTTCAGAACTTACTACAAAGATAAAAGCAGACCTTAATGTAGATATGTATGCTAACAGGGATTATATTTCTCTTGCAAAAATGATAAGTGGCAGCCTGAAAGGGAACACATACGGAGCTTGGGAGTACCAGAGAGCACTTGATGATATAATTGCAGATATTTCAGGAATCAGAGGTGGGTCTACGAGCTATGTATTAGTTAATGAAAAGCTTAAATATGAGGTACAATATAGCGACTATGAGACAGATCCTGAGTGGAAAAGAGTATGGAACTATCTCCATGATCCTAGCTATTTTGAAAATAGCATGGGATTAGATGCAAATTCAGGAAAGGATATATCAGATCCCATTACAAGCTTTAGCAAGGTTGGGAAATTTGATGTGAAGCTTAAAACCCAAGACAAGCCTAAAGACAATACATTATTTCAAAATTACTGGATGTGGTCAGCAGATAAGAACGCTACTATATACGTACACAGAAAGCCTATTCCTCTAATTAAGCTCAACATAACTCCTAATGGCAGCGTATTCAGGATAGAAGCAGTGGACGGAGGTTCATATGACCTCGATCACGAAAGTCGAGCTGATAAGGGCATTACAGCTTGGGAGTGGAAGTGGAAAGAGCTATACGACGATACCTGGAAGAATGAAAGGATTAACAAGGCTGATTGTTCAAGTAGTAAGACATATCAGATTGCATTAAGGGTAAAGGACTTGGAGGGAGTATGGTCAGACTGGGCAATACAGGCAGTTGACAATAAACAGCCTCCAATAGCTCAATTCACTATAGACAAAACCCCTATAACAACAGATGAACTAGCAAAGATTAAAGACACCTCATATGCAGTCATGAGCAGCTTAACCAATTGGCACTGGATAGTGAAAAAGATAAATGAGAATGGCACTATAGGATCTACTTTTCAGGATGCAAAATTTGCAAACAGCAATGCTGGATCTGGTGGATATGATACAAATGTTAACCTTACGAAGGTGAATCCAGGAGCTGGTAACTACAGGATATACCTAAGAGTAAAGGCAGACAATGGATTATGGAGTGATGGAGGAACGGATATAACTCCAAACATAAATAATATGTTTTATAGAGATATAACAATAAATCAAGCGCTTTCTATAGAAGACATATCCCTCCAAGGAAGGTGGAACCACTTTAGAGGCTGGCAGGATAAATTTGGAGTATGGAAAGATGTGATGAAGGACACAACTTATAAAGATGAAAAAGGAGTAAACCAATATCCATACAGGTTTTTAAGTTATGAAATGATAGATATAGGAATAAAACTTGAAGGATATGCAGACAAAGTTGTAATTGATTTTTCGGATGGACTAGGAAACATGACTTATAAAGATAAACTAGGATACACATATAAATATGCTGAAGATGTAGGATATGCAGTCAATTTTCCATATGAGATTGCAGTAAATCCTACAGTAAAAGATCCAGTTATAAAATGGAGCTATATTCTCCCTTTAGTTGATTCATCTGCAGATTGGAGCAACCAAAGATTAAAATCACCTTATACCATAACTATTAAGGCATTTAAAGGAAGTTATGAAGTAACTCAAACAAAGAAGATTGATGTTACAGGTAACGTAGATGACCTTATTTTTATCCAGCCAATCAGTAAATAATATTAAATCTTATCATACCCTGGAGGATTCCCTTCAGGGTTTTTTACTTTTTTGTTTATAGTCAATGTACTTACTGTTTTATAAGAAAGCAAAAAAGTAAACATAGGAGGGCATAAAATGTTTTACAATACAGATCAGATTGAAAAGGCAAGAAGCATGGATCTATTGAGCTATCTTCAAAGCAGTGGCTATAAGCTTCTAAAATCAGGAAAGAATGAATACAGACTTGAGGAGCATGACAGTCTAGTAATCTCTAATAATAGATGGCATTGGTGCTCACGCAATATAGGAGGTAATACTTTGGATTTTCTTGTAAAGTATGAGGGTAAAGAATTTATGAAAGCAGTAGATATCCTATTGAGCACAGTTAATAATTATAAAAATGATATCCCCATAAAGACCTATACTGCCAATAAAGATAAGATCACTAATGAGCTGAAGCTTCCAGAGAAGAATAATAACTATAGAAGATTATTTGCTTATCTAATAAAATCAAGGTGCTTAGATCAAGAGATTATAGTAGACATGGTAAAGGAAAAGATTATATATGAATCAAAGGATACTCACAATGTTGTTTTCCTTGGAAAAGATAAGGAAGGGAATATAAAACATGCAGCCTTGAGAGGAACCTTGTCAGATAAATCATATAAAGGTGACTGCCCTGGGTCAGATA
>JAUQXG010000089.1 GCA_030834765.1 Lutispora sp. | reverse complement strand
TAATTACCTGGGTGAATTCATAGAGGAAAAGAAGGCTTCACAGTTTGAGCTATCAAACATGGAAGCTGGCCAGACCATGAGTATGAATGGTGAAAGGACTCATGCTCTTGACATCAATGGTATGGTAATTGGAGGCAGATTAAAGATTAGCTTTGATTATTCTAAAGATGTGAATGAAGAGGATATTGCAAGGCTTACAGAGATATATAAGAAAAGCTTAAAAGACATTCTTGCTCATTGTATAAACAAAAAAGATTCAGAGCTTACTCCAAGCGATATTACCACAGCTACTCTTAGTATTTTTGAGTTGGATGAATTGCATAGTAGACTGGAGACTAATTATTCTATATGCAGAAGCCATATAAAAGACATATATAGTTTATCCCCTATGCAGGAGGGAATGCTTTTTCATGCTATTTTAGATGATAATAGCAATGCATACTTTGAACAGATCGCATTCAAGATAAACGGGGAGCTTGATATAGATATATTTGAACAAAGCTTTAACAGTATCATAAAGAAATATGATGTACTAAGGACCGTATTTATCTATGATCAGGTGAAACAGCCGCTGCAAATAGTCTTAAAAGAGAGGAACGCCAATATATATTATGAAAACATAATGGCTTTAAATGAGACTGAAAAAGGAATCTTCATGGAAAATTTCAAGGAAAAGGATAAACAAAAAGGTTTTGACCTTTCCTCTAAAGAGATGTTGATGAGAATATCGGTATTAAAGACAAACAATAACTGCCATCAGATCATATGGAGTTCCCATCATATTATAATGGATGGCTGGTGCATGAGCATAATAATCGACGAATTCTTTAAAGCATATAAGGCATTGAAAGTCGGAGAAATATTAAGTTTAGTACCGGAAGCTCCTTATAGCAGTTTTATCAACTGGCTTCAGGAGCAGAAGCAACATGAAGCATCAGAATATTGGGAAAGCTATTTGAAAGGTTATGAGCATAATATAATACTCCCAGGCTTCAATAAAAATGTAATAAGCTCAGACTATGAGCAAAGAGAAACAGAATTCAAACTAGATGAAGCATTAACAGAAAAGATGATTCAATATGCAAAGGACAATGGAATTACATTGAACACCCTTTTTCAGACAATATGGGGACTGCTCCTTGGAAGATATAACAATACAGACGATGTAGTTTTTGGAGCTGTGGTATCGGGAAGACCTTCCGAAATAGACGGCATCGAGAAAATGGTAGGATTATTTATCAATACAATACCTGTAAGAATAACCATAAATGAAAATGAGACATTCAATGTGATTGCTGAAAGAGTTCAGAATAAAGCATTTGAATCATCAAAACATGATTATTTTCCATTAGCTCAAATACAGGCATTGCATAATCTGAGACACAATTTGATAAATCATATAATCGTATTTGAGAATTACCCTGTAGAGGATATTGAGAAAAACTTCGACAGCAGTATATTGGGGATTGAAATAAAAGATGTAAAAACCTTTGAGCAGACAAGCTATGACTTTAATATAATAGTCGCACCTGGCAGGGAATTTTCCATTAAGCTTAGTTATAATGCGCTCTGTTATGATGAATATTATATTCAAAAGATGAAGCAACAGATTACTAAGGTTTTAGAGATAATAATGAAAAATCCTGATATAAAGATTGAGAATATACCTTTAATAAATCAACAAGAAGAAAAAGAATTAGCACAATTCAATGGAACAGAAAAAGAGTATCCAAAAGAAAAGACAATACATGAGCAATTTGAAGAAAAGGCAGAAAATGAAGGAAACAAAGCAGCAATAGAATATAGAG
>JAUQXG010000088.1 GCA_030834765.1 Lutispora sp. | reverse complement strand
CTGGCTATAGATATTATACCAATAGATATAAGGCAAAAAACAGATATTATAATTCCTATATCAATATTCCTAAATAACTTCTTATCAATAAGATTATCTAACTTCAATTTATCAATTACCTACTTTCAAAACATAATAAAGGTATGAAACTATTCATACCTTTATTATTATATTACTTTAATTCTATCATATCTTTAATCTAAATATCAATATACATTAAATAGTATCCATCTCTATAATCAGTAAATCCAATATCTCCATAATATCTTCTTAACTGCCCAATGTTATCACCTGGTATTGCATACATAAGATGTCTTATATTTTCACCTGTTTCATCATATTTAACACCAATCATGCAATCATTGAGATGCTTCATCAAGAAATCATCTTTCAACAAAGGATAAGACATCGGAATTGTTTGTCCGCAATATCTGATTGAGGCTTTATGAATATGCTTCATGTTATCCTCTATTCTAAAGCATTCCCACTCATTTTCATGAAAAGGTCTGCATCTAGGCAGCTTTCTAAGAGCTCTTCCTACGCCTCTTAACATTTCATAATCACATTTATCTTCAACCGCTTCCATAGATTGATTTTCACACATATCATAACATTTATAATCTATTCCTTTAACATCTTCTAACTCTTCACATAAATTCTCTGGTGGTCTACGGTCTGTATCCATTACTCTGTTTTCTACTGGTCCGCTTTCTGCTGGCATTACTCTATTCTCTGCCGGTCTACTTTCCGCAGGCATTACTCTATTTTCTGTTGGTCCGCTTTCCGCAGGCATCACTCTATTCTCTATAGGTCTGCTTTCTGCCGGCATCACTCTGTTTTCTGCTGGTCTGCTTTCTGCTGGCATTACTCTATTTTCTACTGGTCTGCTTTCTGCTGGCATTACTCTATTTTCTGCTGGTCCGCTTTCTGCTGGCATCACTCTATTTTCTGCCGGTCTGCTTTCTGCTGGCATCACTCTATTTTCTATAGGTCTGCTTTCTTCAGACATCACTCTGTTTATTAGTGAATACTTGCCTTTCCAATTCACCTTATCTCTCCCCAAATAACCACTCAATGGGAAACGATCCCCTTCATATACTGCTGCTACTGTGAATTCAGAAATATTGTAGCCACTGTTCATCACATTGTTTGGATTTACTTCGGAATTCAATTCTCCCCTACCGCTGGAATCAATAAGCATTCTACCCATTTCTAGCCCTATTCCGCTTACAGGTGAAACCATAAGTAATTTATAATCAAGATTTTTGTCAGCCTTCATATTCTGCACAAAGGTACTAAGTTTACAACTTCCGTTCTTCACCTCTATTTTTACATAACCTGCAGGAGTCTTACCTGACCCCATTCCATAGTTTTTCGAATCTTCTTGCAGTATTATAAAGTATCTTTTATATTCATTATTAATAGGCACAAAATTACCCCCTTAATACAACTTTTCCTTTATATATATGTATCAGGAGGCACTTTATAGACTACTTATTTAATTTTTATATCATAAATTTTATCAGCTATTTTCCCGAATTCTTGCAGAGACAATGTTTCTGCCCTTCTTTTTTCATCAATTCCGCATTCTGCTAATATTTCTCTTATTTGCTCTTTCGTAAAATTTAAATTTGATGAAGTCAAAGTGTTTAAAAGCATTTTTCTTCTTTGAGAAAAGCCTGCTTTCACTACATCAAAAAATAACTTTTCGTTTTTTACTTCTACCGAGGGCTTATCTAATATATCTATTCTTATGACAGCTGAATCAACCCCAGGTTGAGGTACAAAGGCATCAGGGGGTACGATCATCATCAAATGGGTTTTTGCATAATACTGCACAGCCACTGATAGAGCGCCATATACTTTTCCCCCTGGAGAAGCAGTTATCCTTTCTGCTACTTCTTTTTGTATCATTATGGTTATGCTTTTCAAATTTAATTTATCTTCAAGCAGCATCATGATGATTGGAGTTGTTATATAATAAGGAAGGTTGGCAACTACCTTTGCTTTTTGGTCTCCAAAGTTATCTAAAAGCAGCTTAGGTAAATCGACCTTCAGTATATCTTCATTTACAACGGAAATATTGTCATATCCAAATAAAGCTACATTTAATATGGGGATTAGCCTTTTATCTATTTCCACTGCAACTACCTTTTTCACTTGTTTCCCTAAAGCTTGTGTCATCGTTCCTATACCAGGACCTATTTCTAAAACAAAATCATTTTCATCAAGGTCTGCACTTTCTACTATTTCTTTTAGTATCATTTCATTAACCAAAAAATTCTGGCCTAAGCTTTTAGCCATTTTAAAGTCATATTTATTCATCAGCTCTTTTGCTAACGAAGGCTTCTTTTCGTTTCTCATTCTTTCTCATCCTCTTTGTGTAAATTTATGATCTCTTCATAAGCATGATCAAATTCTTCCCGAGTTATTCCATATCTATTTAGCCTTCTTAAAAATTGTTTTGCATTTGTATATCCTATGCCAAGAGCTTTCCCTATTAAACTTCTTAGCATTACAGACCCATTTTGTCCACTTAGTCCATATATC
Source organism: Lutispora sp. (assembly GCA_030834765.1). Taxonomy (GTDB): domain Bacteria; phylum Bacillota; class Clostridia; order Lutisporales; family Lutisporaceae; genus JAUQXG01. Next base: position 211 of record JAUQXG010000088.1, on the reverse strand, counting down.
ACCATGTCATCTATACTAAATTCTTCTGCACAATCCTCTTCCTCTGTTCTCGCCATACTTAAAGCTTTTTTTATACTTTCTGGAGAAGCGTTTTCAATCCCTATATCGTCTGCAGTCTGCGCTTCTTCAAGTGGAACAAAAGCATGCTTCACACCTTTTACTTTATCGGATATGATTCTTCTTATCTTTTCCCCTGCATGATCAGGATCTG
>JAUQXG010000087.1 GCA_030834765.1 Lutispora sp. | reverse complement strand
TTATGAAACCATTATCATTATGAAAGATCGAAATATCTAGGATACTGTGGAATGAGATTATCAGGTTGATATATTTGAAGTTTAAAACCAAATTATATTTAAACAGTATTTAAAGAGGAGGATCACAATGTTTGATATATTCAAAAAATCCAATGTGGTAAAAGGCACTAGAAACGAAGATTTACCAATGACACATGATGGATTGCCTGATTCTTATAGGCCTAATGGATTGTGTCCTCGTTGTGGTAAACAGTCAAGCTTTGAAATTATCGGAGAGTTACCGGTTACATTTTCGGGAGGAATCGTACATCCGTCTGGAGGTAAACCATACCGTAGCTATTCTGATAAGGTAACTTGTTTATTATGTCGTCACTGTAGTCAAGGGGTAGTCGTAGTTGAAGAAGAATGGATTGGTAATCAACCCAGCAGATTGGGTTATGGAAAAGGTGGAGAGATTTCTTTCAGAGGAGTTAGCTGGTGGCCTTTGCCACATAGCAATTTTTCAAAAGACATTCCTGATGAAATAAAAGGTATTTTTTCAGAAGCAGTTACAACCTATTATGCAAAAGCTCCACGAGCTACAGCTGTTATGCTCAGAAGAACTGTTGAAGCTATTACTGTACATTTTGGAGAAGATAAAGGAAATTTAGCTAATAGATTAAAAATTCTTGGTGAAAAAAATATTTTACAACCGTCCCTTGCTGATTGGGTAAAAGAAATACGCTTAATTGGTAATCAAAGCGCTCATTATGATCCTGCTAATGAGGTCAACTTGGAGGATGCCAAACAACTTATGGAATTTGTCGAAGAACTGATGAAATATCTGTTTATATTACCGGCCGAATTAAATCGTCACCGAAACATATAAGAATAGAAAAACACTAATTTACCATTATTTATATAATTATCTTGAACAAGTTGTTCTCATTAGGCTAATAATTGAAAGTTTAGATTTTTTGTAGATATAGCAGTAATGAGAACTTTTGAGATGTTTATTAGACATATAATTATAGTTAATTTCAGTATGAAAATCATGTATATCGTACACAGTGCATTAGATGAACAAAAAATTCTCTATATTAACAATATAATATTATTGAATAAGCTTATTGCTAATTGCATATAAGGGAGGAGTAAAATTGCTGGATTATCCGATATCCCTATTCATAGATACTAATATCTTTATAGAGGCAAAATACGATTTTAGCTCAAAAGGAATTTTTAGTACACTTAATAAATATATCAGCGATGGAAAAATTAGATTATTTATTAGTAACATTGTTGAAAACGAGGTAAAAAAACATTTAAATGAGGATGCTGCAATACTTTGTAATATTTTTAAGGATGCTCGTACGAATGTATTAAAGAAATTTTCCTCCAATATTTTAGACGATACAAGTGTAGCTTCTCTATTTAAGAAAATAGAGAAGGATGCATTGAAAAGTGAAATGGTTCTACTCTTTGATAAATTTATAGAGGAATCCAAAGCAACAGTTTTAGATAATAGTAGCGTGGATTGCAATCAAATTGTTTCTGATTATTTTTCGGGCACTCTTCCATTTGAAACGAAAGATAGCAAAAAATATGAGTTTCCCGATGCAATTATGGCTGCAAAGTTAAAATTATTGTTTAATGTGGAAAATCCAATTTATATAATCAGCAATGACTCTGGTTTTAGAAGTTCATTAAATGATGAAAAAGGCTTTAATACTTTTGAATCGTTGAAGGAAGTATTTAACTTAATAAACAAGGAAACAAAGATATATGAGGATA
>JAUQXG010000004.1 GCA_030834765.1 Lutispora sp. | reverse complement strand
AACAACAACTGCTAATATCGGAACAGGTCTAGCTATATTAGGTAAAAGTGTAGTTTTGGTGGATGCAGATATTGGGCTTAGAAATCTAGATGTGGTTATGGGTCTTGAAAATAGGATCGTTTATGACTTAGTAGATGTAGTTGACGGAGTTTGCAGAATGAAGCAGGCGTTGATTAAAGATAAGCGTTTTAGTAATCTGTATTTGATGCCAGCAGCTCAAACAAAAGACAAAAATGCAGTGAATCCACAGCAAATGAAAGATCTTTGCAACGAATTATCTGAAGAGTTTGATTTTGTGGTAGTGGATTGTCCAGCAGGTATAGAGCAAGGCTTTAAAAATGCCATTGCAGGAGCAAATCGAGCAATCGTAGTAACAACACCAGAAGTTTCTGCTGTAAGAGATGCTGATAGAATTATTGGGTTGTTGGAAGCAAATGGATTGAAAAATCCACAGCTTATCATAAACAGAATCAGAATGGATATGGTAAAGCGCGGCGATATGATGAGCATTGATGATATGATTGATATACTTGCAATCGATCTGCTAGGAGTCATACCAGATGATGAATTGATTGTAATATCTACAAATAGAGGTGAGCCTGCTGTTGCAAATGAAAGTTCCTTTGCTGGACAGGCATATAAGAATGTTGTAAAAAGGATTTTAGGAGAGCAAGTTCCATTTATGCAGCTTGAATCCGATGAAGGGTTTATGACTAGACTGGCCAAAGTATTCGGCTGGGGAAAGAAAAGATAGGAAGGAGGGAAAGTTATGGATTTATTTAAAATGTTTAATAGAAATGAGAACAGCAAGGACATTGCCAAAGAGCGCTTGAAGCTGGTTTTAATCCATGACCGAGCGAATGTTTCACCTCAGTTTCTTGAAATGATCAAAGGAGAAATAATAAGAGTTATTTCTGATTATATGGAAATTGATGATGCCGGATTGGAAATCAGTTTGACAAGGACGAAAAGGGATGAAGACAATACTACAGTCCCTATATTGGTAGCAAATATTCCAATAAAGAAAATGAAGGAAAAACCTCGGTTTTAATATAATTAGGTTATGAGGTGTCATGGATAAATTGTACATGACACTTTTTTTTATTCATAAAACTTGCCTCCTTTAAATATATATAATAGAAAAACAATGGAGGAGGTTTATTATGGATAACAACGATTTTAATCAAATACCAAAGCCTAAATACATAAATGAATACAAAAGCTTTAGAGATGTAGTCAGTATGAAAAGAAGTGGAGATAAAACATATTTAGATAAGTTTCTTGTGCAATTGTTTGTTTCTCTGGTTATTGCAGCTACAATATTGATGCTAAGTAATATAAAAATAAATGCAGCAGGTTATTTAGTGAATGGAATAAAAAGTGCTATAAGCTGGCAGGTAGATATAAGTAAACAGATCGCGAAATTAGGAGACATAAAAGATATTATTCCTCAGGGGGAAAATGTATTAGACGGTATTATGCCGTCAAAGGAGCCTATTACTTTTATTATGCCTCTAGATGGAGAAATAACTTCAAGCTATGGTGAAAGGGTTCACCCTGTATTTAAAACAATTAAAATGCATAATGGGATTGATATAGATGCGGAATATGGTGAAAAAATAAAGTCCTCTATATCTGGTCAAGTTGAAACAGTAGCGGAAGATACTACAAACGGAAAGTATGTGATTGTGTCAGTAGGAAATATAAAGACCATATATGCACATTGCTCTAAGATCGTGGTAGAAAAAAATGATAAGATAAAGCAGGGTGATATTATAGCAGAGGTTGGAGACACAGGATTAACAACAGGGCCCCATTTGCATTTTGAAATAATGGAAGATGGAAAATCCATAGACCCGTTATCTAAATTAAATGAACTTTAGAATTGTTTAAATAAAATTTATTTTTTGGGGGTAACCCAGTGTGAGGATAAAATTAAATCCATTTTTTATCCTTTTTTTATTTATATGTGGGTATATTGGCTTTATTGAAGAAGCTATGATAATATTTCTAAGTGTAATACTTCATGAATTAGGACATGCGATTGTAGCCAAAAAGGTAAAAGTAAGAGTAGATGAAATTGAACTATTTCCCTTTGGCGGCGTAGCGAGGATGGAGGATATATCAAAATTTGGAGGTTATACGGAAGCTTTCATAGCTGTAGCAGGTCCTTTAGTGAGCCTTTTTTTATATGCCGTTTGTATTATTCTCGCTAAATTAAGCGTTCCTGCTGGATTATTGACTAAATATAACTTTGCCCTATTTGCATTTAATATACTTCCTGCACTACCTCTCGATGGAGGCAGAATCATTAGAAACTTACTCCTATTTTATTTGAGCTATAAACAATCAACTCGAATCATGGTATTTGCAGGGCAAATATTAGCTATTAGCATTGTGATGCTGAATATAAAAGAATTAATGAATGGCAGCAATAGTCTAGCTCTTATGATAACAGGAATTTTTATTTTTTTGGGCACGCTGAAAGAAAAGAAATATTGTTCTTATATGTATTTGCTTAACAGGAATAACAGAAAACAACAATCCATAAAAAATGGAAGAATTAATATCAGAAATATAAATGTCAGCAAAAAAACATTTATCAGCCAAATAGCTAGTAGTTTTAGCCCTGCCAGCATGTGCAAAATAAATGTTGTAGATAGTACAGGAAGGATTATTAAGGTGCTAAATGAAGCAGATATTATGGATGGACTTTTAAAATACGGCTATGATGCTACAGTGGGAGATATTTTGAGATAATTATTTTGTATTCATGAGATAATAAGAATAGATAATAGCTATAGACTTTTCAGATATTATTTCTTAAAATTAGATAAGACAATTATACAAAAGAAGAATGAGGAGGGAACTCATGGACGAATCAACAAAAGAGTTCATGTATGATGAATTACTCCCTAAGGTTGAGAAGCCTGGGAGATATATAGGAACTGAATGGAACAGTGTACATAAAAGCTTAGAGGGAATAAATATAAGATTTGCATTTTGCTTTCCCGATGTGTATGAAGTAGGAATGTCACATTTGGGTATGAAAATATTATATCATTTGCTGAACGATCAGAAAGATATATATTGTGAAAGAGTATTTGCACCTTGGCCGGATATGGAAAAACAAATGAGAGAAAATCAGATTAAGCTTTTTGGTCTTGAGAGCAGAGACTCTCTTGATTTATTTGATTTTGTCGGATTTACACTTCAATATGAAATGAGCTATACAAATATATTAAATATGCTTGATATGTCAGGTATACCTATTGAAAGGAAGAATCGAAAGGAAGGACAGCCTTTTGTTGTAGCAGGAGGTCCTTGCGCATATAACCCAGAGCCTCTATATGATATTGTGGATTTCTTTATGCTTGGAGAAGGCGAAGAGCTCATGATCGAAGTAATGGACGTATATAGAGAATGGAAAGCTGCTGGGAAGGCCAGGATAGAGTTATTAGAAATGGTGTCTTTGATAAAAGGCGTGTATGTGCCTGCATTTTATGATGCATTTTATAATGAGGATGGTACACTAAGAGAAATAAAGCCAAATAGAGAGAACTTACCCAATAAAGTTAAAAAAAGAGTTGTTAAAAACCTTAAAAATGCATATTTCCCAGATAAGATAGTTGTCCCTTTTATTGATATCGTACATGATAGAATCATGCTTGAAATTTTTAGAGGGTGTACAAGAGGCTGTCGTTTTTGCCAAGCTGGTATGATTTATAGACCTATTAGAGAAAGAGATGTAGAGGAATTAGTGGAAATAGCAGACCGACTGGTTGCAAGCTCGGGATATGAAGAGATTTCCCTTTCTTCTCTTTCTACCAGTGATTATACAAAACTTCATGATTTAGTACAGAAATTAACTACAAGATATGAAAGCGGTAGAGTCAATCTTTCTCTCCCTTCTTTAAGAATAGATTCTATATCATTGAAGCTTCTTGAAGATGTGCAAAAAGTGAGGAAAAGCGGCTTGACTTTTGCACCAGAAGCAGGTACCCAAAGGCTCAGAGATGTTATCAATAAAGGAGTAACGGAAGAAGATGTAATAAAGTCTACGGCGGCAGCTTTTGGAACTGGATATAGTGGTGTAAAGCTATACTTTATGATAGGGCTTCCAACGGAAACAATAGAAGACATACAAGGCATTTCAGATCTGGCATCGAAGGTTGTTGATACTTACTACGAAGTAGACAAAGCAAAGAGAGGCAAAGGGCTGAGTGTAAATGTAAGTGCATCATCATTTGTACCAAAACCCTTTACACCTTTTCAATGGGAACCCCAGGATACAATTGCTTCTCTAGTAGAAAAGCAGAAATATCTTCAAAAGGTCATAAAAAGAAAACCAATTAGCTTTAATTGGCATGAGCCTTATGTGAGTTTTATGGAAGCTGTGTTTGCAAGGGGCGATAGAAAGATAAGCAGGCTGCTGATAAAAGCATGGGAGCTAGGCTGTAAATTTGATGGCTGGGATGAGCACTTCAAATTTGATCTCTGGATGGAAGCCTGTAAGGAATGCGGCATTGATCCAGCATTTTATGCCAACAGGAAAAGAGAATTGGATGAAGTGCTTCCATGGGACCATATTGATGTGGGTGTAACTAAAAAATATTTAAAAAGTGAATATAAGAAGTCATTAAAGGCCGAGCTTACAAGAGATTGCAGAGTTGTTTGCACAGGCTGCGGGATTAATCTTTTGGAGGAAGGCGGGGTATGCAAATGATAAATGTAAGGCTGAAGTTTTCAAAAGAGGAAGAAGTAAAATATATCTCTCACCTTGATCTTATGAGGACATTTCAAAGAGCAATAAGAAGAGCAGGGCTTCCTATTGCTTATAGTGCAGGGTTTAATCCTCATCAAGAAATCTCATTTGGTGCACCACTGGCTCTCGGCGTAACAAGTTCTGCTGAATATGTGGATATGTGGCTTAGTGAAAAGATTGAAATCAAAGAAATAATAGATAAACTAAATGAGGCTCTTCCTCAAGG
>JAUQXG010000086.1 GCA_030834765.1 Lutispora sp. | reverse complement strand
TTTTATAATATGAAAACCAAAGCTTGTCTGAACAATATCGCTTATTTGTCCTGGCTTAAGAGCAAAGGCCGCCTGCTCAAATTCAGGCACCATATCACCTTGCTTAAAATATCCAAGATCCCCACTGTTGGTCTTTGCGCTCTGATCTATTGAAAGTTCCTTTGCTAGCTTGCCGAAATCTTCTCCAGCTTTTACTCTTTCCAATACTTTTTTTGCTTCATCTTCAGTGGCCAGAAGTATGTGACTTGCTTTCACACTGAAAAATTCGCCTTGATGATTCATATAATATTCTACCAGCTCAGTTTCATTAACCGAAACACCTTCCGTTAGCTTTTCTCTAAGCTTGCCTTTTATCATTTCAATTCTTATTTGGTTTTTGAAATATTCTAAATCCATCTTTTGAGTGGTTAAAAACTCTTGGAACTTCTCTTTTGTGTCAAAGTATTTCTCAAATTTTTCTATCTCTGCGTTAATCTCGTCATCGGTTACCACGATGCCCATATCTCCAGCTTTTTTAAGTTGAAGCATATCATCTATCATCGTATCAAGGGTTTTTTCTTTTACTAAATCAATAATCTTTTTGCCATCCTGCACAGTTTCCCATATTTCAACACCATATTTTTGCTCATATCCTGCTTTAACAGGACCAAAAACTTTATCAAAATCAGCTTTCTTTATTTCCTGAGTACCCACTTTAGCGACAAGGGCATTTGCATCATTTGAAGGAGTATTTTGCGCTAAGCTACATCCCGAAAGAGAAGTAGCGATCAGCAATGCTCCTGCAACCAGCAGAGGTGCCATTATTTTTCTCTTTAACAATTATTCATCTCTCCCCACAATTATTCTGGTTCCTATCTTTTTCTCTGTATATTATACCTCATATTACAAGTTATGAAAACTGCTAATTTTTTCAACCACTTCTTTTGCTAATTCAAGATAGCCTTCACCATCCTGACTAAGCGCTTTTAGTGTAAAATATGGCTGCTCACTTGCATTAAAAAGTATTCTATTCTTATATTCGCCTGCCAAAGCCATAGCTGTTTCTGGACTAATATATTTGTCTGACTTATATTTTATTTTTATTGTGTTGACTCCTTGATTTATGTTTACGATTCCACATTTTTTTGCTCTAGCTTTTATATAAGATATATCTATAAGATTTTTTACTGTAATGGGAACATCACCGAATCTATCAATCAATTCATCTTCAATATCATAAATATCTTCTTGATTTTCAATAGAGGCTATCTTTTTATATATTTCTATTTTCTGTCCTACATCGCCGATATAGTTTTCTGGAATAAAAGCACTTATTTGTATTTCTATAGAGGTATCTACAGTCTCAATAGCAGGCTGTCCTTTCAATTCTCTCATTCTTTCCTCAAGCATCTTCACATAAAGATCATAGCCTATGGCCTCCATGTGCCCACTTTGAGCTGAGCCAAGCAAATTGCCTGCCCCCCTGATCTCCAGATCTCTCATTGCTATTTTAAATCCAGATCCAAACTCTGTAAATTCCTTTATGGCACGAAGCCTCTTTTCCGAGTCCTCTGTAAGCACCTTATCCCTTTGATAGGTAAGATACGCATATGCAAGTCTATTTGATCTCCCTACTCGCCCTCTCAACTGATAGAGCTGAGAAAGTCCCATTTTATCTGAATCATGAATGATAATTGTATTGACATTTGGTATATCAAGTCCTGTTTCAATAATTGTCGTGCATACCAGCACATCAAATTCTCCATTGTAAAAGTCAAGCATTGTATCTTCCAAAGCATTCTCAGCCATTTGTCCATGCCCTATGGCTACTCTGGCTTCCGGTACCAGCTCTTTTAATCTAGCTGCCATTTTACTTATGGTTTTTACTTTGTTGTATAAAAAATAAACTTGCCCGCCTCTGGCTATCTCTTTTGTGATGGCATCTCTTATGACATCTTCATTAAATTCCATTACATATGTTTGTACAGGATATCTTTCTTCTGGAGGCTCTTCTATTACACTGATATCTCTTACGCCGATCATAGACATATGAAGAGTCCTAGGTATAGGTGTGGCAGTCAGAGTCAATACATCAATATTGCTTCTTAGCTGCTTAATTTTCTCTTTATGGGATACGCCAAATCTTTGTTCTTCATCTATGATCAACAAGCCTAAATCTTTAAAAACGATATCTTTTTGAAGCAATCTATGGGTACCGATTATAATATCAATATTAGCATTCTTCACACCTTCAAGAGTTTTCTTTTGCTCTAGCTTCGTTCTAAACCTGGAAAGCACGTCAATTTGCACAGGAAAGTTTGAAAACCTCTGGATACAGGTATTATAATGCTGCTGTGCTAAAATAGTCGTTGGCACTAATATAGCTACCTGTTTCCCGCCCATAACAGCTTTAAAAGCAGCTCTCAATGCTACCTCTGTTTTTCCATAACCAACATCACCGCACAAAAGTCTATCCATTGCTCTTTCGCTTTCCATGTTCTCTTTGATTTCTTCTATGCATTTAAGTTGATCTGGCGTTTCTTCGTAGGGGAACAAATCTTCAAATTCCTTTTGCCATTTGGCATCTTTAGAAAATTGAAAACCTTTTATCTGCTCTCTTTCTGCATAAAGCTTTATGAGATCTTCTGCAATATCCTCAATGGACTTTTTAGCTCTTTGCTTAACCTTATTCCATTCTACCCCACCAAGCTTATTTAACTTTGGAAGCTTTTCTTCATTCCCAATATATTTTTGTATTAAATCCAGCTGATCTGTAGGAATAAAAAGTTTATCATTCCCTTGATATTTAATATTCAGATAATCTCTGCTTATCCCATCTACCTTTAATTTTTCTATCCCTATATATTGGCCTAAGCCATGATTTTCATGAACTACAAAATCCCCCAGCTTTAAGTCAGTAAAAACTTTAAGTCCTTTACTCTTCTTCTTTTCCGCTCGCTTTTGAATGGAACCAAATACTTCCCTGTCACTCACTACAGCATACTTTATCCCCGGAAACTCAAAACCTCCATTTAAAGTTCCTGGAATAATCACAATATGGCCTTCCTTTAGTTCAAAATCTAGGGTATCTTTATAAACTGCATCTATATTTTTGTCGCGAAGTGCATTGGCAAGCCTTTTTCCTCTATCCATTGTCCCTGATAATATCAGCAATCTATATCTTTTTTTCTTCCAGGCTTCTACTTCATCTATCAAAAGATTCACCTTACCATGAAAAGGATGCATCGCTCTGGATGCAAAACTAACAATGGAATTAGGTTTAAAATCAGCATTGCTTTTTAATAAGGCATTTAAGCTGATAATATTAAAATCATGTATTTTATCTAAAAGTTCATCATAGGTGTACTGTGCATCAAATTGCTCCGGCAATAGCTTATTTAACTCAAGCAAAGCCTTAAACTGTTCTGTATACTCAAGAGTCACATTATCATATCTCTGCCTTACTCGGTTTGGCTCATCCACTATAATGATGCAGTCCTTCATGTAATCAAAAAACGTATAGTAATCGTCAGAAAAAAAACTCAGATATTTATCTATTCCTTCAAAATAGATTTTTTCATCTATCTTCTGAAGGTCTTCATTGATATTTTCTCTAATCTTTTCCCTTTCTATTTTTTTAGACTTTTTATCTAACTCCAGCCTTATTTTCGTCGCTGCTCTATTAAAATCAGCCTCTTTAAAAATTACCTCACGAGCTGGTGTTATAAATGCCTCATTTGATTTTAGCATGGACCTTTGTGTTATTGTATCAAAATACCTTATAGAGTCTATTTCATCATCGAAAAGTTCTATTCTCACTGCATTTTCAGAGGTTGGCGAATAAAAATCAATGATTCCGCCTCTTATGGAAAATTGTCCTCTACCCTCTACCATATCCACTCTTTCATAGCCAATATATATAAAGTGTTTTAAAAGTTCTGATATCTCTATTGTTTCTCCGACTTTTAGTACTCGTATCACCTGCTTGAAAGTATCAGGGTTCATAAGCTTTGGCATTAACGCTTCAATGGATGCACATACAATAGTCGGTCTCTGATTTAGCACATTTTCTATAACACCAAGTCTTTTTTGTCTTAGTTCATTGCTTCTAGCATCTATTCTATGAAAAACCATCTCTCCTGCTGGTAAAAGTTCAGCCATTGTTTCGTCAAAAAAGGTGATATCTTCATAGACTTTTTTCGCTAGTATATCGTTATGCGTTACTATCACACAGGACTTTCTCATTTTTTTGCATACTGCGGTAGCGATTAACGCCTTTTCAGTATCAGATATTCCATGAACCTCTACTACCTTTGTGCCTTTTTCTACGGCATAAATAAGCCTTCGGTATTCCTCAAGCTCTTCCAGAGGTCGTATGATGTTTTCAAAACTCATTGTCTCACATCCTTTTCCAAGCAAATAAAGCCCGTTTTTCGACGGACCAGCATTACATTATATTCTTGCCAACACTTACCCATTATATTTATTCATGGCAGAGTTAACTCCATTTCTTATAATCTCTTCAATAGCCATGGATGCTTTTTCTACAGATTCTCTGGTTAGAGGCTTCTCTTCCTCGCTGAATTTATTCAGCACATAGTTGGCAAGATCCATATGTTCAGGGGGCTTGCCTATGCCCACTCTAACCCGAGGGAAATCATCTGCCTTAGAAAGATATATGATGGATTTCATTCCATTATGAGTTCCCGCACTTCCCTTAGGTCTTATTCTGATTTTGCCTACATCAATATCGATATCATCATAAATAACAATCAAATTTGAAATAGGTATTTTACACCAATGAAGCAGTTCCATGACACTTTCACCACTAAGATTCATGTAGGTTTGTGGTTTGGCTATGACAACTCGCTCTCCTGCTATGGTACCTTCTCCATAAAGAGCTTTGCATTTCTTCTTATTTATCATGATGCCATTTTGCTTGGCTAAGTATTCCGCAGTAATAAATCCTATATTATGCTTTGTAAAGCTATACTTATCTCCTGGATTTCCCAGGCCAACTATTATGAACATGTGAATCCTCCGACAGTTCTATTCATATAGCAAAGGGACTGTATCATAAATTTCATCCTGTACAATCCCTTTGCAAAATAATAAAATTTAATTTTTAATCGAACAATTTACTTACAGATAAACCTTGATAAATTCTATTAATAGCTGATGCAAATATGGGTGCTACAGATAGAACCTTTATTTTTTCTGTAAAATTTTTCATATCTTCAGGTAGGGGAATGGTGTCTGTCACAACAACTTCTTTAATAACAGAATCCCTTATTCTTTCAAAAGCAGGACCGGATAAAACAGGGTGTGTGCAAGATACGTATACATCCTGAGCTCCCATATCTATGAGTGCTTTCGCAGCATGAGCCACTGATCCTGCAGTATCTATCATATCATCTATGATAATGCAATTTCTGCCTTCAATATCCCCAATAATATTCATTACTTCAGAAACATTAGGCTTTGGTCTTCTCTTATCAACAATTGCAAGTGGCGCATCAAGCCTTGAAGCTAGGTTCCTTGCCCTTGATACCCCTCCCACATCAGGAGATACCACAACGATATCTTTAAGACACTTTTCCTGAAAATATTTTGATAATAGCGGCACTGCAAATAAATGATCCACAGGTATATCAAAAAATCCTGCTATCTGAGGTGCATGTAAATCCATAGTAAGAACTCTGTCAGCTCCTGCAGATGTAATAAGATTTGCAACTAGCTTTGCCGTTATTGGTTCTCTTGATCTTGACTTCCTGTCTTGTCGCGCATATCCATAATATGGTATTACAGCAGTTATCCTTCCTGCTGAAGCTCTTTTCAATGCATCAATCATAATTAAAAGTTCCATTAAATTGTCATTTGCAGGGTAGCAGGATGATTGGATCACATATACATCTGCACCTCTAACAGATTCATTGATGTTTACAGATATTTCTCCATTACTAAATCTTCCTACTTGAGCATCTCCTACTTGTACCCCTACTTGATAAGCGATATTCGCTGTCAAATCCTTGTTTGCATTACAATGAAAAATCTTTATGCTGTCGCCATGTGCGATCATTCTTTGTACCTCCCAAAATTTAATCTTCTGATTTAATGAATCCTTTTTTACCAACCCATCCAAGTTTATTCTCCTGCATTGCTCTACCAACTGAAAGACTTCCTTCGGGAACATCTTTTGTTACAGTAGTTCCAGCAGCTACATATGCATTGTTCCCTACATTAACTGGGGCAATAAGATTTACATTGCATCCAACAAAGCTGTTGTCTCCTATATAAGTCCTATTTTTCTCTTTACCATTATAATTTACAAAAACCACTCCACAGCCTAGGTTTACATTTTTCCCAACATCACCATCTCCGATGTATGTCAAATGGGAGGCCTTTGAATGGTCACCAAAATTAGAGTTTTTCATTTCTACGAAATCACCAATCTTAGCAAAGCTTCCTATATTGTTGCCGGGTCTTATATATGCGAAAGGACCTATTTTAGTTTGTTCTCCTATTGTGCTTTCATGAAGCACAGAGTTGTCTGCCTTTACACCTTTGCCTAGCCTGCAATCTTTAATTCTTGTATTTGGCCCTATGATACAATCTTCTTCTATAATGGAATTGCCTTCTATGATGCAATTAGGATATAGGACTACATCTTGGCCAATCTGTACAGAGCTATCTATATATGTTGACTTTGGGTCTATGACTGTCACACCAGCAAGCATCATATTATTTATTATTCTTGCTCTCATTATTTCATTTGCTTGTGAAAGCTGCAACCTATTATTTACTCCCATAATCTCATGAGAGTCTTCAATCATATAAGCTCCTACCCTTTGCCCGCTTCTTTTTAATATTCCTATTACATCAGTTATATAATATTCGCCTTGTGAATTGTTATTGTCCAATTGCTTCAGTGCAGCCTTTAACTCTAATCCATTAAAGAAATAGATACCTGAGTTGACTTCTTTTATTGCCTTTTGTTCCGTCGATGCATCCTTTTCCTCAATAATAGCACTCACTTCACAATTGTCATCTCTTACTATTCTACCGTAACTATATGGATTGTCAAATCCTGCAGTAAGTATCGTAGCAGAATAACCGCCTTTTTTATGAATATGGTATAAGTTTTTAAGTGTTTCACTTTGAAGTAATGGCGTATCACCACAAAGCACAAGAATATCACCATCACTTATATATTCATCAGCCTGCATCACCGCATGTCCAGTCCCTAGCTGCTTTTCCTGCAAGACATATTTATATTCCTCTATATGTTTAGAAACCATATCTACTCCATGGCCTAATACCAATATCACTTCATTGGAGCCTGCCATTTCAGCACATTTGATAACATGACTTACCATACTTT
>JAUQXG010000085.1 GCA_030834765.1 Lutispora sp. | reverse complement strand
CTGAATCCTCATAAGCTGATACTATCTTTACAGGCAGCTCAACAAAAAATTCACTCCCCTTACCTTCTTCACTTTCAACATATATCCTTCCACTATGCATTTCAACAATAGCTTTCACCAATGAAAGTCCTATTCCGCTTCCTTCCTTTTTCCTAGTCATCAAGTCATCAACCTGAACAAATCTATCAAATATCTCTGTCTTTTTATTCTGCGGTATACCAACCCCATCATCCTTTACTGCTATGATTATCTTATCGTGTTTATCTATAATTTTTACAAAAATATTTCCTCCTGGTTTTGTAAACTTTACTGCATTGGAAAGAAGATTCAATATGATTCTTTCCATTTTGTCACAATCAAAAGCTATAAATCGTTCCTCTACATTGGTATCAAACTTTAAACCCAATCCTTTATTCTCTATATATTCTGCTACTGACATGGTTATATCTTCAACAATTCTAACAATATCATTATTCTTTAAACTTATTTTAAAATAACCAGCATCCATCTTAGTAATATCAATCAAGTTGTTTACAAGTCTTAAAAGTCTGTAGCAGTTTTGCTTCATCATGTGGGAATATCTTTCTATTTTATTCACCTCTATGCAGCTTCCACCCTGTGATATATGCAATTCCATAAGCTGCAAAGCCCCTAGAAGTACATTCAATGGGGTACGCAGCTCATGAGAAACATTAGAGAAAAACTCGGTTTTTATCCTTTCAATCTCTCTTATTTGATTGAAAAGCTTTTGATTTTCTTGTAATTCTTTTCTCTCTGTGATATCCATTACAACTCCTACTAATCTAGTGATTTTGCCCAGGTCATCGATTATTGCACCTCTATTTAGCACTACATAATGGTTTTTACCATCAGCACATTCAAGTTCACATTCATAATATTTGGCCTCTCTATCAATATTTAAAAGGCTATCAATTTGACATAGCTTTGCAGCCTTAAGCCTATCTTCTATTTCAAAAATGGTTTTTCCTATTATATCTTCTTTCTCCAATTCAAAGCACTTCTCAAATGCTTTATTACATTCATCATAAACTCCTTTGGCATTTTTAAAAAATATTGGATTAGGTATTGAATCCAAAGTGGCTCTAAGAAGCTCATATTGATTTTTTAGCTCTAGACGGACCTCTTCATTTTCTAATATTTCTTCTTTTAACAAATTATTGATATGCTCCATTTCCTTGTTTTTATCCTTTAATGCCCTGTATGGAGTCTTCAAAAAGCTTACTATCACGGCTTGATACAAGAAATAGAAGGATACACCTTTAAACATATGTCCCAATATATCGAAAAGTGTTTTTAAATCAGTGCTTAGGATAAAAAATAATTGATAAATACTTCTGCATATTATACAAATACAGAGAAAGGTAAAGTAGCTGTTTGGATAATTCAATTTGTTTTTATTTAAAAAATATAAGGCTGCTAATGAGAATAAAAGTACTATTACTTCCATAGCTTTCTTAAAGAAGGTATAGCCTTGTCCAACTATATAGCATTGGGGAAAAAATCTGAAATAGATCAAGAAGAGCGTAGTGAAACAGAATGCGGTAATTGAAAATAAAAAGACAGGAATCTTTATTTGCTTTTCTAAACTCGAAAAATAAAAAATAATTAACAAGCTAAGAGATTCTATGAACCTGGCAACAACATCAAGCTGCATAGAAAATTTCATACTACTAAAATCAAAAATTGGAGTTCCTCCATAAAATATTACATGCAGTAAATCAATAGCTCCAATAAACCCATAGCATATACCAATCTGCAACAGACTAGAATCTTTGTTAAACTCATAAGTATTTATTGATATGATACAAACATTGGTTGCTATTACTATACATATTAATTCACTAGTCCCATGGAGTAATAAAAAATTGTAATCGCTCACTAGAAACATTAACGCTAATATTAATATTGGAATAATCACTATAAAGCTCGCATAATGAATGTGGTTTCTTATATACCCTTCACTCTCCGGCACGATATCCCTCTTTTCTTTTTTATCATCACGAAACTTATATTTTCTACATATAGATTCATTTTCCTCCAAAAAATTTATCGCAAGTTTCGCTAATTTATTGCTTGTTTTACGAAAGCTTCCATATTAGCTGTATAATCTTCATTGTTGAAGTATTTTCAATCTTTGGAAGGAATAATTGTATTTGACAAATGCGTATATATATAGCATAGTTTTAATTGAAAGATCGTAATTGGAGGTAATTATGGAAAAAATAAAAATATTTACAGATAGTAGCGCGGACTTGGATTTAGAATACTTAAAAGAACTAGACGTAGAAATGGTTCCTTTGACTAGTCACTTTGATGATGAAAGTTATAAAGATAGAATAGATATATCTCCAGGTCGTTTTTATGATAAGCTAGACACTTATAAGGGTGCCCCAAAAACTTCCCAGGTATCACCCGCAGCATTTATGGAAGCTTTCAAACCATGGATTGAAAAAGATTATAGGATCATAAGCATAAATCTTTCATCCAAATTGAGCGGTACATATCAGTCTGCTTGTTTAGCCAAGGAAACTTTAAATACGGATAGGATAGAAGTTATTGATTCAAAAGGTGCTTCTGTTGGTATGGGTCTTATTGTGAGAGAAGCGGCTTTGATGGTCAAAGCAGATAAACCTCATGATGAGATCATTGAAAAGATCCTGTATATGAGAGACAGGATGGAGTATGTATTCGCTGTAGGTTCCCTAGATATGCTTAAAAGAGGCGGAAGGCTATCAGGCACACAAGCTTTAGTTGGAACGCTTCTAAATATTAAACCAATACTTCAATTTAATGACGGACAAATAGTTCCTTACGAAAAAGTAAGAGGTCAAAAGGCTGTTTTTAAAATGCTCATAGATACCATGAGAGAAAGAGGTCATGAGATAGAAAATCAAACAATAGGCCTTTGCTACTCAGTAGATTTAGATATGTGCAATAAACTCAAAGAAGAAATATCAATAGAATTTGGAGTAAAAGACTTTGTAATATCAGAAATCGGAGCTGTAGTTGGTACTCATGTAGGAGCAGGAACAATATCAGTATTCTTTTTGAAAAAATAAGATAAATATAAAAGCTAGTGTTTTTTCACTAGCTTTTATATTTATCTTAAAGTCTTATGCAGGCTGTGATTGCCAATAAAACGCTCCTTAATTTGCTTAACACTTAGTTTATCTTTTTGACTGGCACATAAATATCCATAACGGTGTCCTGTCTGTTATGGCAACGTTCATCGTAAAACTCAAAGTCAAGTTTACTCTCATCATAAACATAATCGCTATCTTTAAACCACTCTTCAAAAATATATTTCCATGTGCTTTTAATAACCTCTGAAAATTCATTTTGCTCTGGATTGTTAGTAGTATCTACAGGCGGTGTTGTAAAAATAGCATATTCTGCTTCAGGAACCTCCACCGTTATCATGTCTTGCTCCACTTTTGAGAAGTCTTTTACAATAACGCCTAAAAGGTAGATTACATTACCCTTTTCTGAGGATGGAACACACAAGCCAACTTCTCCATGTTTTGGTGGACATAGCACATCGTACAATTTTGATTCCAAATTTTCTCCATCATAATTACTCCAAAAAGATGCGATATCCTTTGTGCCATTGCTTTCTGCGATATTTGTTTTGATACCATACCCTGCAACCTTAAATGCAGCCTTCTTTTTAATAATAGGATTCATAATATACCCTCCAATTTCA
>JAUQXG010000084.1 GCA_030834765.1 Lutispora sp. | reverse complement strand
GGACATAGAGATCTTTCACAATTGTTTCAAGGTTTTCATCTACTTCTACCTTTGAATTATAAAACTTAACTTCCACTCCATATAATAAAGTATCTTCATTTGCTGTTCCTGGAGCAATCTTATCAAGTGCGTATATCATTTCTATTATATCATCTAATTGCCTTTTAGGCATAACAAGACTTAAATCTCCTGCAGTTGCGTTTAAAGTTGGGACCAAAAAGCTTTTTTCCATTCTTCTTTCACTGGATCGTCTTCCCTTAACCAAATCTCCAAATCTCTGGACTAGCACTCCGCCCCCCAACATGTTTGAAATCCTTGCAATGGATTCCCCATATTCATTGCTGTTTCTAAAAGGCTCAGTAAAGCGATTTGACACAAGCAAGGCAAAGTTTGTGTTCTCTGTATGGTACTTAGGGTCTGAATAGCTATGTCCATTTACTGTGATAATACCATTGGTGTTTTCTGTTACTACCTTGCCATGGGGATTCATACAAAATGTACGAACTAAATCGTTATAATTTTTTGTTCTGTAAACAATCTTACTTTCATAAACTTCACTTGTAATATGTTCAAATACGGCTGCAGGAAGCTCAACCCTTACACCGATGTCCACTCTGTTGCTCTCAGTTTGTATCCCCAAGTCCTGACAAACCTTTGATAACCACTTAGAACCAGATCTGCCTGTTGCTAACACAAGATGCTTGCATTCTACTTTTTCCTTATCTGTTTCCACGATAAAACCTTTTGCTAGTTTTTCTATTTCTACTACCTCAGTATCACAAAATATATCCACTTTATCTTTTAAGTATTCATACAAATTATTCAAAATGACAAGATTCCTATCGGTTCCCAAATGTCTTACCTCTGCATCTAAAAGGTGCAAATCATATCTTAATGCTTTCGTCTTAAGCTCGGTGTTTTCTGTAGAATAAAGCTTTGCCTCTGCTCCGCCCATTTTACAGTTGACTTCATCCACATAATGCATAAGATTAAGAGCTTCTTTTTTCCCTATGTATTTATAAAGCTCTCCGCCAAAGTTATTTGTAATATTATACTTTCCATCAGACATACTTCCTGCCCCACCAAAGCCATTCATAACATTGCATACGGAACAATTTATGCAAGAATCAATTTTTACATTATCTATTGGACAAGTTCTTCTCTTTAACGTATGACCTTTTTCTATCATCGCCACTGATATATTTGGAGCTACTTTTGAAAGCTCATATGCTGCGAATATCCCACTTGCTCCAGCACCCACTATTATTACATCATAATTCTTTTTCATTTTTAACCTCTCCCTCCAAGCGAATGTCACACATGACGTTTTGCTTGCATAAAAATCAAGTTGAAAAGGCACAGGCCTTTCAACCGCATCACCTATTTCCTAAAATTAAGGGATTTCTATCCGCTAAAATGATATGCACACATTTTAAAAAGGGTGCAAACACATATTTATATTATCAGAATGGAATAATATAGTCAATATTAACACGAATATTATTTGATTTTTTTAGTTTAAAATTCGGGTTTTATGGATAAACTATTAAATACTTTTTTATCAAATCCATGCTATTCTATATTCTTCTCAAGTTATATAAAAGCAATACTATTTCTATTTAATTTAATTGTTCGAATAACTTTGCTACATAATATTTTTTGCATAATTGGGAATTGTCTATGTTTATCTTTGTGGAAAATTTAATCCACATTATCCACACTATCCACAGAGATATGCACATATGTTCGTATTACTATTTTATGCTTTGCAATTACAAGCACTTAAATTCCTAGTCCTATGGCTTTTTACCTATAAAACGCTTTTTTGCAATTTGGCTGTGTATAACTTTTATGCTTATCCACATAACTTTATGTTACCTAGAGTATATTTCCCATATTTCCAATGAAAATTCTGTTCAATGGTACTTATAATGAACATAACCTTATAATTTTTTTTAAAAAGTGGAATCAACCCCATAAGAGTTGATTCCACTTTAGATGACTGATAATCTTTCTTTATTTGCAAATTTTGTGTATTGTCCAAGCCATACCAGCTCTACCACTCCTGTTGGACCGTTACGCTGTTTTGCTATGATTAGCTCCCCTATGTTCTTTTTTTCTGTATCTGGATGATAATATTCATCCCTGTATAAAAACATTACAACATCTGCATCTTGCTCTATGGCTCCAGACTCTCTAAGGTCTGATAGTATTGGTCTATGGTCAGCTCTCATTTCTGGAGCACGACTGAGCTGTGAGAGAGCTATTACAGGCACATTGAGCTCTCTTGCAAGTGCCTTTAGAGATCTTGATATGTCCGATATCTCTTGCTGACGGCTATCATAGTTTCCTTTCCCTTGCATAAGCTGTAAATAATCGATTACAACTAGGCCTAGATTATGCTCTATTTTTAAACGTCTACATTTTGCTCTCATTTCAGTTATGGATATGGCTGGTGTATCATCTATAAAAATGGGTGCTTGTGCCAGTGGCCCCATAGCTCTTGCTAGCTTTACCCATTCATCTTCCGATATATCTCCAACTCTAAGCCTATGGGAATCTATTAAGGCCTCCGCACAAAGAAGTCTTTGTGAAAGCTGCTCTTTTGACATTTCCAAGCTAAAAACTACGCTTGGTACCTTTTCTCTAACGGAAGAATATTGAACGATATTCATCATAAGTGCAGATTTACCCATGGAAGGTCTTGCAGCTACAAGGATAAGATCTGATTTTTGTAATCCGGAAAGCTTGCTGTCAAGATCTAAAAATCCTGTAGGCACCCCCGTTATCCTTCCTTTGTTTAAATATAATTCTTCTATTTTATCGAAGTTTGAGGACAGAACCTCTTTTATATGTGTATATCCCCGGGTTGATCTGCTTAAGGATATATCAAAAATATTCTTCTCAGCTCGGTCTATAATTGAAATTACTTCTTCCTTGGCATCATAGCAGCTTGAAGAAACTTCGTTTGAAGACTTTATAAGCCTGCGAAGAATAGACTTTTCATGTATTATCTCAGCATAATGCTTTACATTTCTTGTAGAAGGCACTACATTTTGAAGGTTTACTAAATAGGTTACTCCTCCAATTGCCTCTATTGTATTTCTTTGCTTTAGCTTCTCGGTAATGGTAATCAAGTCCACTGGCTCATTTTTATTAAATATTTCTATAATCGCTTCATATATTTCCTTGTGGGCTTCTCTGTAAAAGTCCTCTCCACTGATTAATTCTGTAGAAGTGGAAATAGCTTCTTTATCAAGAAGCATTGCCCCAAGTACAGACTGCTCAGCCTCTAAGCTATTTGGGGGAATTTTAGAAAAATTTTCATTCATATACTTCCACGCTCCTATGTTACTTACGGGTATTCCCTTTAGGTCGGGCTCCAGGATTAGGGCGAGTCTTTGTAGAAACAGTCAGCCTGCAAAGACAAACCCGGATTCCTGGTGCCTAGCGCCTGGTGCCTGGCCCCCTACCCTCAGGACATGACCCAATATCAAAACATAAACTCTATCACTTCTTCAATATTGCCAAGGGCTATTATGTTTATACTTTCTATATCTCTTACTTCATCTGCATTATCAATTGGTACGATTACATTTTCAAAGCCTGCTCTTATTGCGGCTTTTACTTTCTCTCTCACGCCTCCTACTGGAGATACCTTCCCACGCAGGGATATTTCTCCCGTAATGCAAGTATCAAGTCTGATTTCTTTTTCCATAAGTGTTGAATATATTACACAAGTGATTGCAGCTCCGGCAGATGGTCCGTCTATTTTGCCTCCACCTATGCAGTTTACATGTATATCAAAGCTTTGTACATTTTTATCTGTAAGCCTTCTTATGACCGATAAAGCATTAAATACAGAGTCTTTGGCCATGCTGCCTGCCGTTTCATTAAATCGTACAACTCCTGCTTCATCGCTTCTTTTAAATGCCACGGCTTCAAATTCAATAATACTTCCCATAAATCCGCTTACCCCAAGGCCTATTGCCCTGCCAACTTCTCTTTTGCCGCAGCCAATGATTCTTTCAGTGGGCTTGTATCTTCCTCTTGAAAGCACATCCTTTATGATTGAGGTCTGGATTGTAGCTTTTTCTTTTTCTATATCCGTATATAGGGAGCTGCTATAGCAATCAGCTAATATGCTAATGGCCTTTCTTCCCTCAAAGGTATGTTTGGCTATAAGCTCTGCACCTTCTCTCTCGATGTCTACACCTAGCTTAAAAGCTGCATTCTCTACTATGCTTATAATATCTTTCTTCTCTAAAGGATTAAAAAAGACTTCTGCACATCTGGACCTAAGGGCAGGGGTTATTTCTTCCGGTTGTCTGGTGGTTGCACCTATCAATATAAAATCAGCAGGTGCTCCTTCCTCAAACAATGTTTTTATATACTTAGGAATATTATCATTATCTATATCGTAATAAGAGGAGTCAAAATGGACCTTCTTATCCTCTAAAACCTTCAATAGCTTATTTTGAAGCATCATATCAAGCTCACCTATTTCATCAATAAATAAAACTCCTCCATGGGCTTCTGTGACTAATCCTATTTTCGGCTCTGGTACCCCAAGTTCTGCTAGATCTTTTTTTGCTCCTTGATATATGGGATCATGGACTGATCCTAAAAGAGGATTTACTGACTCTCTCGGATCCCATCTAAGCATCGTACCATCTACCTCTACAAATTTAGATTCTTTGCTAAATGGTGTATGTTTTTTATTCTTTGCTATTTCCAGCGCTATTCTAGCTGCTGTAGTTTTCCCCACACCTGGGGGTCCATATAATATAATGTTTTGAGGAAAGGGTGATGCAATTTTGGATAGAATTGTTTTTATAGCCTCTTCTTGACCTATTATTTCATTTTCATTTTTAGGTCTTAGCGCATCAAGCAATGAGCCTGAAAGACTCATTTGTTTTTTCTTTTCTATCTGTGCGTACTTTTTAAGAGTAGAAGCATTCTCTACCCCTACATGCCTATTTATGATTTGAAGCTTCATTTCTTGTAGATACTGCTTCTCTTTTTCTTGCATTTTAGAAAGTACTTCTCTCTTTATGCCATCCTCTATATATCTTTTTGCAGCTATCTCGGAAAGTTTTTCCCGAAGCTCTAAAACCATATAGCTGTCATTGGCTTCTTGTGATATCTCTTTGCCTAAAACAAGTTCTTGAAGAGCTTTTATTCTTAATTCCTTTTCTTTTAAACTGGTTATTTTTTTAAGCTTGTCCTGTGGATAAAGCTTTCCTGCCATGTCCATTATTACATCTAGTGTTAATTGGTTGTCAAATGGTACATTCTCCATATCTGTTTTACCTACCATTTGATTTTTGCTGCATATATTGCTACTTTCGCTTCCCACCGAAATATCTCCCTTCACTTGATGAAATTTACTTCGTGAATATCCGCTCTTAATAATAATCTTTTATTCTATTGGTTTATGATCTTTACTGTTATTTTTGCTGATACTTCAGGATAGACCTTTACATCTATGTGGTGTTCCCCTATTGTCTTTATGGCATCAGGCAACACTATTTTTTTCTTATCTATCAAAATATTATGCTGATTCTTCACTGCATCTGCAATATCCTTGCTCGTGATGGAACCAAAAAGCTTACCATTGTCCCCTGATTTTGTCTGTAATGTCACAGTAAGTTTGCCTAGTTTCTCGGCAAGTTCTTTTGCCGCATTTAGCTCCAATTGTTTCTTATTATCCACTGAGTTCTTTTTGTCTATTACTTCTCTCATTTTACCTTCTGATGCCTCAACAGCTAATCCCCTAGGAAATAAGAAGTTTCTTGCATAACCATCGCTGACATTTACAGCACTATCTTTCTTTCCTAAATCCTTTACATCCTTTAATAGTACAACTTTCATTATCTCTCACCTTCCTTTAAGTATTCGTCTACTGCACTTTTCACTAAAGTGATAGCAGCATCTATTGATATTTCAGAAATCTGAGCACCGGCCACAGTTAAATGTCCCCCGCCTCCCAGTTTCTCTAAAACAACCTGCACATTTATATCCCCTAATGATCTTCCACTTATAAATATATCACTATTTATCTTCGATAGGACAAAGGATGCATTGATCCCTTTAATGTTTAAAAGTTCGTCTGCCGCCTGTGCCGCAACCAAAGCAGGGTTCTTTGCTTCTGCGGGAATGATGGATATTGCAATATTTTGCTTGTAGGTTTGTGCGGATTTCACTACCTCAGCCCTTGTAAGGAATGTTTCCATATCATCCTGAAAAAGCTGTCTTGTAAGTGTAGTATCAGCTCCTACACGCCTTAAAAAGGCTGCTGCTTCAAAGGTTCTCACACCTGTCTGGAAAGAGAAATTTTTTGTATCTATAAAAATGCCCGCAAGCAAGGCTTCTGCTTCAATCTGCTTTATTCTTGTGCGCTCAAACATATATTGAAGTATCTCCGTAACAAGCTCACTAGTAGATGATGCATATGGCTCTATATAAGTGATGACAGCATTTTCTATAAATTCTGAGCCTCTTCTATGATGGTCTACTACTACAACCTTTTCTACTCGCTCCAACAAAGCTTTTGACTCAGTAAAAGAGGGTCTATGAACATCCACAACAATTAATAATGTTTTTTTAGTCACTAAATTTAAAGCTTCTTGATTATTAATAAAAACATCTGCATATTCTTCATCCTCTTGTAAATCTGCATAGAGATTAGAAATTCCTGCATTCACTCTGTTTAGAATTATTTTAACATTTTTGTTTAGATTTTTACAGCACCTGTATATTCCAAGTGCAGAACCAAGACAATCCAAATCAGGCATTTCGTGGCCCATTATGATGATATCTTCGGTCTGCTCGATTAACTGTTTTAAAGCATAGGCTATTACCCTTGCTTTTACTTTTGTTCTTTTTTCTACCGCTTTTGTCTTTCCTCCATAATAGGATAATTTATCATTATCTTTTACAACTGCCTGATCTCCCCCTCTGCCAAGGGCAATGTCCATAGCACTTTTTGCAAATAGCTGAAGCTCTAAGTGATTTTTACCGTTTAATCCAACCCCTATACTCAGCGTTACAGGAATTTTATTTCCAGCACTTATCTCTCTCATGGAATCTAGAATGTCAAATCTCTTTTCTTGGATTGCCAAAAGCTGTTTAAATGGAAAGTGCATGATATACTCGCCATTTGTATATTTTTGTATGGAAGCATTATTGCTTGATGCCCAAGTATTTATGGTTTTATCTATTCCAGCTACAAGGGCAGGCTTAGATGAATCATCTACCTCCTTAAATACCTCTTCAAAGTTATCTACTTGTAGTACTGCTATTACTTCTTTATCTTCCATCGCTTTATTCTTTATGCTCATATACTCTGTCTTATCTACTAAATAAACCATTATGATATGACTGCTCTCTGATTTTTCTTGTACATCTACTCTGTTACAATATAGATCATAGTAATTTTGCCTTATATTTAAGTTAGTATATTTTTCACTGCCGCTTTCTAATACCTTTTCTAAATTTATTCCTGTAATAAACTGGTTTAAATTCTTTTCTAATATATAGCTTCCTTCAAATATATTAAAAAACAGCATATTATACCAATTTATTGACCCTTTCTCATCAATGATCACTAAAGGAAAGGGAATATTTAATATTGCATTTTTAGTCGCTGCATCCACATTATCAGAAAGATTTTCTATATAGGTCCTTAGTTCTTCCTTCTTTTTGCTTACTGTTTTTCTATAATGATAAATCAAATACATTAGAATGCAAAAACCTATAATACCCAAAGGGGGATTGTATATTCCTATTATAATGATTGATATACTTATGATCCAGAGATATAGATTGGTTTCGCTCATTAGTGCGCTAAAGGACTTTTCATTTTTCATCATATACCCCCTTCGCCTTCAGCATCCAACCTTCTAAGATTAAATGCTGAGTCAAATATTCCTATCATGGCTAATATATACTGCAAATTTAAAAACCCTAGAAAAAGTATCACGATCCTTAAAACTTTAGGTACGCTGCGTTTCATCATATAAAAAGACACAATGGAAAGCCCGATGGTAGAGACTATGGTTATCATGATTGTAAATATATTTAAAAGA
>JAUQXG010000083.1 GCA_030834765.1 Lutispora sp. | reverse complement strand
TGTGCTTAATACCCCCATGGTCCTTCCCAACATCTCATTTGGTGTACTTCTTTGTATCAAAACTCCTAAAGGTATATCAATTTTCATCAAGAAAAAAGCAAATAAAATAGCTAATACGAAGTACAGGGTAAATATATATCCATTGCTTAATCTCTTTGCCAAGGAAAGTCCCGGTATTGCCATGCAAAGAATTGTTATTCCCATTCCGGCTATTCCAAGAGTCAAGCTTTTTAGCTTCTTTTCCTTTTCAGGCAATCTTCCTATCATTATTGCCGCTAAAAGCATTCCTATTGAAAAAGCAGCTTCTATAAATCCATACTGAGAAGATGACATTTTAAAAACATTATTTATCATATAGGGGAGCACGATAGATAAACTTGCTGCTATCAGAAAATTAAAACTCATAGAAAAAGGAGCGATCACACGCAATATCTTATTTTCTCTTATAAAATGAAATACATCTTTTATATCCTTCCATACAGCAGTCACACTCATTCTGCTATTTACTTTTTGCTCATTTTCAGATTTATTCAACTCAAAATCAATAAACATCTCAGAAACTGCCGATAATATAAAACAAATTCCATTGAACAAAAAGAAAAGCTTCATTGAAATAATACCAAAAACTAATCCGCCTAATGCAGGGGCAATTATTGAGCTTCCAGAATCAATCGCCCTGTTATATGAGTTTATTTTAATAAGATTCTTTTGGGTTACCAGGGTTGGTATTGCTGCTTGAAAGCAGATATTAAAGAAACAGCTTATTATAGAAAGTATTGCTGTTGTTGTATAGATAAATATAAGCTTCAAACCAAATAACACGGATAGCACCCATAAAACTAAAATCACTATTCCGCTTAAAAAATCTAAACCTACAATCATTCTCTTTCTATCTACCCTATCAGCTAAAGATCCAGCAATGGGATTAAAAAGTATGCGAGGTAAAGTTCCAATCAATATATTCAATGCAAAAGAAGTGCCTGAACCTGTTACTTTTAGAATATATAAAGAAATTGCAAAAGAATAAATATATGTCCCTAATAAAGAAACTAGTTTCCCCGCACAAAATAAATTTATATTTAACTTTTCTTTTGTATTATGGATATTTTCTGGTTTTACCAATGTACTTTCAGCGATGCTCATAAATAATTACTCCTTTAATAGAATCATAAAGTTTAATAAAATTAAACTTTATGATTCTATTTTAATACCACGTCTTCATATTGTCAATTTATAAATTAAATATAATTAAACATAATAATGCCTATTGTCAAGACATATTGCATGTTTAATTATTCTTTACTATAATGAATATTACAAGGCATAGGAGGTGGCGATTATGGATCGTAGCTTAGGAGAAAGAATCAAACAGCTTAGAAAGGCTCTAAAATTAACGCAAAGTGATGTATCCGGCAATGAAATGACGAAAAGTATGTTAAGCCAGATTGAAAATGATCTAGCTACACCTTCCATGAAAAATCTACAATACTTAGCAGCTAAGTTAGGAAAACCAGTAGCTTACTTTTTGGAAAATGAGACTTATCAAATTTCACTTCCAATGAAAGAAATCCGAGAAGAGCTATCAACTATAGATGAATTTAAAGATGATAGGCTATACCAAGAGGCTATTGTAAAGTTAGAAGGAATGCTTTCAAAATATAATTTTGATTATGACAGCAAACTTTATGCAGATTTGCTTACAGCATTAGGAGAGTGTTTCATAGACTCTAATAATTTTAATGCTGGCAAAAAAAAGATTTTAGAAGCAGTAGGAATATATAAAAAGAACTCTCAATTCATAGAAGCTGCAAAAGCTTATATGCTTCTACTAGGAATACCTTGGAGCGATTTTGATTATGCAGCATGCTTAAATATATTGAAGGAAGCTGTGGAGCTATACTGCAATTCCATCAGCAAGGATTACTCCTTCGAAATAGAAACATTATACCAGCGCTCTATCATCAGCGCAGGCTTAGATGATTTAAATGATAGTATTTCTTCCATAAGTGAGGCTTTGCGTATATCCGGAAAAACCAATATATATTATAGAACCGATGAATTATACAAGAATCTAGCAATTATGAATGTATTTCTTGGCAACTATGAAGATTTTGATAGGTATATTAGAAAAGCAAGGCAATTTGCCATATTCACAGAAAACAATAAAGTCAGAGCAAATATAGAAGGTACTTGTGCATACTACAAAAACCTTATTGGGGAACCGAAGCTTGCATTGAAATATGCGGATATTGCGCTGAAGCTTTCATCCAATGAATTTGCTCCATTTGGGTATACAGAAAAAGCGAAGGCCTTTTATATGCTAGGAGAGTATCAGAAAGCATTAGAAAGCTTGGAGCTTATAAAATATCCTATCTATTCCTCTTTTAAATTTGACTATCTGCTTCTTTGGAGCTCCCAAATATATAAGGGTTTGATTTTAAAAAATCTGAAAAAATATGAAGAAGCAATCAAAGAGATTAAATTCGGTATAGAAAAACTGGAGATCGTTGGAGAGTCAAAGACTTTAGCTTTCGCATATAAAAGCCTAAGTGATATTTATTCTACATCACAGGATTTTGAAAATGCTTTCTTAACTTTGAAAAAGGCTAATGAAATTGAGAAAATTTCTATGGATAGGAATTTATATTATTAAATTATAGCAGCATTATTATTACCCTCTATAAACACTTTTGAGCAATCTGATCTCTTCTGCATGCCCAGACAACTCGTTTGGCGTTTCAAGAAAAAATGGCAAATGGCTAAGTTTTGGGTGGCTAATGATGTCTGCAATCGCTTTTAGCCCAATAAACCCTTGACCAATTGTCTCATGGCGGTCTTTATGGCTATTAAAGGGATATTTGCTGTCATTTAAATGAATGGCATAAAGTTTATCCAAACCTATTATGTCATCAAACTTTGCGAGAACTCCATCTAAGTCATTTACAATATCATAACCGCTATCATAAACGTGACAAGTATCAAGGCATACACCCATTTTATCAGAAAGGATTATTCTATCCAAAATGGCTTTTAATTCTTCAAAATTTTGCCCTACTTCGCTTCCTTTTCCAGACATGGTTTCAAGCAGCACAATGGTTGTCTGTTCTGGCTTCAGAATCCCATTGAGCATTTCTGCGATATAGTCAATTCCTATATCTACACCTTGTTTCACATGGCTGCCAGGATGAAAATTATAAAAGTTGTTTGGCAGATATTCCATGCGGGCTAAATCATCTGTCATCATTTCTATAGCAAACTTCCTCGTACTGTCATCTGCCGAGCAACCATTCAAGGTATAGGATGCATGGGCTAATAGCGTAGCAAAGTTGTTCGCTTTTGTTAGCTCCAGCAAAGCAGCTACATCTTTTTCATCAATCTTCTTAGCCATGCCCCCTCTTGGATTGCGCGTAAAAAATTGAAAAGTATTTGCTCCTATACTTAGAGCTTCCTTTCCCATATTCTCAAAGCCTTTTGATGTTGATAAATGACAGCCTATATTTAGCATTGTTGTATCCTCCTATAGTGTGGTTTTTTCTTTTTAACTTTTAATTTCTTTCATGATACAGTATCATTATTATAGCAAATTTGGACAATGTAAATATATATATCTTATAGTATCCCAGATTTAACCCATTCATGTGAAAAAAATACACATAAATCCACAAGTAGGATTTTGGAGGGACTATTTATGAATAAAATATTGATTATATACTACTCTTATTCAGATACAACAAGGAGTTTAGCAGAAGATATCGCAATTATTACAGATGGAGATATTAGAGAGCTAATCCCAGAAAAACCTTATTCATTTACCTACAATGGCGCAACAAAAGAAGCAAGAAGGGAAATTGAAAGAGGATACTGTCCTAACTTGCTGTCTGGAAATGAGCAAATAAATGATTATGAATATATTTTTGTAGGAACACCTAACTGGTTCAAATCTTTTGCACCCCCGATATTGAGCTTTTTGCGTAGTGTCGATTTGAACGGAAAAACAATTATTCCCTTTTGCACTCATGGTGGTGGTGGGTTTGGGCAAATAGAAATCAATATATCGAAAGAATGTCCTAACTCAAAGTTGTTACCGGGATTTGCGGCAACAAGTGATTTTGATGATAAGCAAGTTCAAGATTGGATTGATGGAATTAAGATTTTAGAGTAAATTAAGCACAGGGCGTTACACTACCAGAATGAGATGGGGTTGGTGTGCCGTTAGGACTAAAAAGGCTGGATTGACATTAAATGGCTCCTTTGATATTATCTATAGCAGGATAGTTTCCATATCTGCGCTTAGTACTTGCGTTGTGTAGGTGCTGTAAATTTATATTACTATAGACATTTTTATCTCGCCTGGCCCTATGGATTTTGATAAGCATAATGGATGAATGTAGATATTACATATGGAGGTAATTACGTATGAAAACGCACTATTATTTAGATTGGTTTTATGATAAGGGCTTTTCTGAGAGATTAGTCAATATGCTGCATGAGGATATAACAGACAGAAAATCGCTTGTTATGATTAGCGCTGAATCGTCTGATTATAAAGATGAGCAAGTTAATATTGATGGTGTTTTTGAAAGGACATGGTTTAATCAGGCTAACATTTTTTTTGATGAATATTATTTAATTGATCACCGCACGCAGAAGGAAGATGCCCAGCGATTCATTCAAAACGCCTCTGTCGTTTTTTTATGTGGTGGAAGTCCTCAGCACCAAAAGCACCTTTTGACGGAATATGCATTATCGGATTTGATTAAAAAAAGTAATGCTGTTGTAATGGGAACAAGTGCTGGTGGGATGAACATGTCCGATGAATATGTGGATGAATGTGTTGTTTATGAAGGTATGGATCTTAATCACTTTTCTTTTGAAGCTCATTTTGATCATGATAACACCGCGCTGATTGAGGAACGTTTCCCTTTATCAGAAAAAATGGATATTTATGTGGCGGCAGACAAAGATGGTGCTGTACGCGTAAAGGACAGCACCATCGACATTATAGGCAATGTATATTTAATTTCCCACTCAAAGATTCAGAAATTGGTTGAGACACTCTAATTAGGGTGAGTGGCTGTGACCTAATTTATGCATAGGTTACTGGGTTATATAAAAAAAGCTCCTACTTCCTATAAAGTATTCCAAAGGGCGGTTTTGAAATAAAAGTCAAAGCCGCCGTTCTCTATATATCGGAGGGCTTGGTAAGCTGCCCCCTTTTCATAAGACACGGCGGCATTTCCCCTACCTTATGGGCAATTTAAACAGAAAGAGCATCCATGAGATATATTAATTTTAGATATAAAAAGATCAAATCATGATAAAATATAAGAGGCTGAAGCTTTAAATATAATTGGAATAAATCTAATTAATAAAAGGGGTTGGAAAATGATCATGATAGAAATAAAAAGTCCTAGTATAAAATTAAAAGAGACATTAAATCAAGATGACTACGAGGACATCAATCTTCTTAAAAAGCTTTGTTTAGAAATGGACAAAACGACACTAAAGTTAGAGCTTGATTATAAATTAAATAGGGCAGAAGAAAAAAATCAAAATTTAAATAGCATCAATGAATTTATGTACTATGATAATAATAAGCTTATTGGATATATTGGCATATGCCAATTTGGTGGCAATACCCTTGAAGTAAATGGAATGGTACACCCTGAATATAGGAAGAGAGGTGTATTCAAAAGATTGTTTTCCTTAGTAAAAGATGAATGGAGAAAAAGAGAATCGCAAAAAATGCTTTTACTAAGTGATGCGAATTCTATTTCTGGTTTGGAATTTATCAAATATACAGATGCTAGCTATGATCATTCCGAATATGAGATGTTTTTAAGAAGCAATGCGCAAGATTTATCATTAAATCATGTTGCTATAAGGAAAGCTACCAATCAAGATGCAAAAGAGATTGCATATCAAAACTCTATATATTTTGATATAGAGTTTAAGGAAGAGGATATTACCATGCCGGAAGAAGGGGAAAAATATGGCACAGTTACTTACATAGCAGAAATGAATAATAAGATAATAGGGAAATTTCATTTAGAGATAAGCGATGGTGTTGGAGGTATCTATGGTTTAGGCATAATTCCTGCATATCGTGGGAAAGGCTATGGAAGAGAGATTTTAGCTATGGCAATAGAGAAGCTAAAAGAAAAGAATCCAAAGGATATCATGCTTCAAGTGGCAACAAAAAACAAAAATGCTTTAAATCTTTATATATCCCTTGGCTTCGAGGTGACCTCTACAATGGATTATTATGAGATAAATAAAAATAAATAGCATATAGTGCGTGAAGATAGTAAAAGAATTAAGTTTTAGGGTCAGATACTCTGACCCTGTTTTCTAAGCCTATAAACATATAACATTTCTAGAAATATATTTCTCTGAAATACTTTTGAAACATCTAAGGTGTATAATTTTTATATCGCATACTTGTTATAAGATATTGAGATCATCATAGGGGTGATGAATAGTGGACTATATAAACACAACAAAGAAAGTTCTTATCATTGAAGATGAAGCTGCTATTGCTGATTTGCTTGCCTATGCGCTGCACCGTGAGGGTATCAGCGTTGATATAGCCTATAATGGTGCTTCCGGCTTAAACACATCAAAACAATTCATATTCGATTTAATTTTACTTGATCTTATGCTTCCAGATATGCGTGGCTTCGATATATGTAAGGAGCTTTCAAATGAAGCACAAGTCCCTATCATTATACTTACTGCCAAATCCGATATAGTGGATAAAGTTGTTGGATTTGAATTGGGTGCCTTTGACTATATTACCAAGCCTTTTGATGTGCGTGAGGTAATTGCCAGAGTCAAGGCATTTTTAAGAAGGGCAGACCAAGAAGTTGAAAACAAGGTTTATACTTCTTTTATAAAAGTCACTCCTAATCTATCCGTATACATAAATGAGAGAAAAGTGATGAAGAATGGTGCTGCTATAGATCTTACACCAAAGGAATATGATCTTCTGGTCTTTCTATTAGAAAATAGAGGGACTGTGTTTACCCGCGAAAAGCTTCTCGATGCTGTATGGGGTTATGATTATATAGGGGATTCGAGAACTGTAGATATCCATATTGTCAGACTCAGAAAAAAGCTTAATGACTCAGCTTCTCCGTCTATCATAGATACAATTTTTGGTGTAGGCTATAAAATGGTGAAATAAGGGAAGGTGAACAAATGAAATTTTCAATAAGATATAAAATATTCTTATCATTTTCCCTTTTGATTATCTCTGTTTTTATAATCATGAACTTTATAACAAGAAATACCATAAAAAATAGCAATGAGATGATCATATCAAAAGAATTGGTAAAAGAAAGCAATAATATAACAATCTATGTAAGGCAATTCTTTCTGCTAAATAACATTGAATCTGATAAAGCTTCCTTTCATAAACACTCCTCAGAAGTTCTCTCTGACTTGGAGGCTAAGCTCAGCATCAAGGGCGCTCTTTATAGCACAGATGGAGAACCATTAGAATTGCTGCGCAGCAACCTATTAAATATCAGTGGTGTGGAAAAAGACTTAAGCAATGCACTTAATAAGAAGCTGTCTTTTACCATTCGTTCAAGAGGAAATCATTCAGATGCAAGCATATCGGTACCAATTATAGTTGAAGCCAATTTCCTTGGTGTTTTACGCTATACGAAAGATTATTCCGATCTTTACAGCTCTGGTTATTATCTTAGCAATATCCTTACGATAACTATTTTTATCATGCTGTTGATTATGTTTATTGCCTCATACGTCATATCAGACGGTATTATAAGGCCTCTCAGTAAACTCAATAGTATGGCAAAGGATATGACAAATGGCGAGTTTAGCGGAAAAATAGATGTTATGAAAAATGATGAAATCGGGGAGCTGACTTCAAGCTTCATTACAATGAGAGAGCAAATTCATACTAACATCAAAACGATAGAAAGAGATCATGTGAGATTAAAAGAATTAGAAAGCTATAGAAAGAAATTCTTTGATAATGTTGCTCATGAGTTCAAAACACCTGTTACTACAATCAGAGGCTATACACAGATTATGAATGAAAGTGACTTTGATGATAAGGAATTTTGCAAAAAAGGCGCAGGTTATATTTTAGATGAATGTGACAGGCTCCACAAGATGGTACAATCCCTATTAACTATATCAAAACAGACATCAAAAAATATGGAGTCTCTTTTTGAAGATGTAAATATAAGCGCTCTGCTAAATGATACCTGCGAAGAGATGCGACTTATGGCAGCAAACCGTACTATGCATGTGCTCTGCGAGATAAGCCCAGACATACAGGTATTTGGTTATCCCGATGATTTAAAAAGTGTATTTATTAACATTTTGGATAATGCCATAAAATATGGATATGAAAAATCCGCCATAAAAGTGAAAGCATATAGTGAATCCAGACAAGCTACTATAATTATTATAAACGAAGGGAATGGAATACCCTTTGATAAGATTGAAAAGGTTTTTGAGCCTTTCTTCCAAATTTATGATGGAAGTGGGAAGAGGCTGGGGGGAAGCGGACTTGGCCTTTCTATTGTGAAAGCAATCATAGAGAAGCATAGCGGAACAATACAAATAGAAAGCATCAAAAATGCTTTTACAAAAGTAATTATAACAATCCCTGAAGAGTTTACAGTTTAGAAACAATCATGTAAGCTTTGGAAATACTTCATCCTTATAATATGATTCATAATAAATGAATTCGCTCATTATAAAGGAGGAAAAACAATGATTAGTAAAAAAATCTTTCGGTATTTTCAAGGGAGGGCATGGGGGAAAAGGGGGTTAAACTTATGAATAAAAAACAGCTTGCTGTATTGAGTATCAGTGCTATATGCATAATTTTACTAATGGGCATTTTCGCTTTATCAAACAACTACTTGGATTATGAAAAAACAGTGGTTGTGAATGATAAAATGAATGCAGAAGTATTAAACAATACAAATTCAGATGTGGTACAAGAAGTTAAACTGCACGAGCTTCCAGAAGCAGCTTCCATATTTGACATCCACCAATTGCAGCTATGGTATAATGATAAAGTTTTGCTGAGACATATAAATCCTCTTTTTAAGATGGATAAGAATATGAACCCAATAGGAGATATGAACTCACCCTATAGCTACTATTTAAATGATAAAACTGATTTTAGCAAAAATGCTCTATATCTAATGGATTCTATAAATGGGGAAACAGATCAACTGATAGAAACGAATCCATACAATGATGTAAGATGCTATTTATCTCCTAATAGGGATAAAATGCTGATTTTTGAGGCTTACAATATTATAGGAGAGAATAAAATCCAAAATGCAGCACTCAAAAAATCTAATTCTGTGCCTTTTGTTGTGGATGGCTATGATATAAAAAATAGGGTAAGAATGTATGATTTTAAGACAAAACAAATTTCTATTGTCGATGAGTGGGATTCAAAATACTTTCCAGATAAAACAGATAATGAGGATATTCATTTATATAACACATTTGGAGATTTAAGTTGGTCTATGGATGGTAAAGGCATTGTTTATTGCGAAAAAACTGCCACTGACAGCTATACTTTTAAAATATTCAATCTGGCTGAAGGCGAAAAGCATGAATACACAATGCAAGAAAGCAGCGAAAGATTTGAAAGAGTGTTTGTGCATGGCATTTCAAAAGACTTAAAAAGGATATGGTTTAGTGGCGTAAACGGTTCTATGAAAAACAATCTGGAATTTGATGTAGTAGGAGCTGAGTCAGCCATTTATTTACTTGATTTGAATCTAAAAAAAGAAGCTCAGGAGCTGGTAAAAAACATGGTTTTTGCTAAAGTCTTGGGTGATGAAAATACAATACTATATGCAAAGGAGCCAAATGCTTCAGATCTGACTTTTAAGCTTTATCAGTATGATATGTCAAAAAAACAGAATAAGCTTATTGCTGAGAACTTGCTAAATAATAAATTTGAGTTATCAAGAGATGAAAAGAAGCTTATATATCTATCATCTAACCATGGAGGCTTTGAAGTAAATATGCTTGAAATTAATTCTGATATAAAGCCTGAAAAAACACTGCTTTATAAATCAGCACCTAACTTGTATACAGCAAATGGACTATCTTGGAACAATGATGACAGTAAGGTTGCCATATCTTATTATACTGATAATGGCACATTGAACCATTCTGGCCAAATATGTATTTTAACCTTGAAAAAGAAATAGCCTAACATCATATCGGCGGTGCAGGAAAGATCATATCCCTCACATTTATTATAATAAATGTGAGGGA
>JAUQXG010000082.1 GCA_030834765.1 Lutispora sp. | reverse complement strand
GAAGTTTACTCTTGCTGATTCAGGAAAGGCTTCAAGAAGATCATAAACTAGATCCGAAAGCTTCTTTTCATTGCCGTCTGAAAGCTTTATAACCTCAGCTGATGGAGAGGCTAGCAATATAACCTTTGCACTATCACAAAGAGCAGGTGGAATTCCTTTGCCTTTCATTTCTGAAAGCTTCAGGTCAATCTCAGCTTCACCATGTTTCTTTTGTATGTTAGTATTAGACTTTGCAAGCTCTTCATTAGCCTTTTCAATATCAGCAAGCTTTTTTTTCATGTCTTCAACCTCTGCCAAAAGCTTACCATCTTTATCTTCTTCCTTATTTCCCTTGGCTGGCTCCGTTTGAGTCCCCAGTTTTAATGTCAATGCACTAAAAAAGTCAGATAACTTTTTCATAAATTCATCCATTGATTTTTCCTCCTTGTAATCTAAATAAAATTCCTCTGAATTATCTGATAGCACAATATTTTCAGGTAGCCTTGTTAAGAAAGGTTCATTTGTGAGAGCAATTGCTGTAAGCACAGTCCCAACGCCGTTACCTGTTTCCTTGTTTATGTAATTATCCTCATATTCAGCTGAAGCAAATCTATACTTTTTAGTTTTTATATCTTCTTCAACCTTTGGATCAGTTGCCTCCGCTAGAGCATATAAAACATCACCTTCTTGAATAATATCCTTAACCCAAGCTAATGCTTTTGCAGTCCCAAATGTATTTATATTATCCTTGTCATGCCCAATCCTGATAAAAGGCTCTCGACCTAAAACGCCGCTTTTGAAGTTTTGTATAAACTGTGATAGCTTTTGCTCCGTTCCAGATAAAGTGCCATACTTTGGATGCTTCCATGAGCCTAATCTATAAAAGGGTATCTTGATCAATAAAATCACCTCTTTAAATATCTGACTGTTCTTTCTATACGGCTTTTAATTAGGGCATCAACATCTTCATATAGGAGCTTTAGTGCATCTTTGCCTTTACTCCCTAGAATAGTAAGCACCTTTGAAAAAGCTTCGTTTTTAATCTTATCTGCATCTTCCTTTGTTAACTTACCATCACTAGATGCAGCCTTAAGTCCATCAACCGTTGTTTGATTTAGTTCCGAAACAACATCTACTACAACGCCATTAAGAAGAGATACATATTGTTTGACATTTTCATTTTTGACCTGTTTGCTTATTTGTTCAGTCTTTAATTTAAGCCATGCAACCAGATACTTGCCACCAGCAATTAGCATCGGAATTATTACTGCAGTTATAGCTACCGAAATAAAATCCTGAGTATTTATCATCACTTCACCTCCTCTCATAGGCATGTCCTATATAAATGCTCTTTAAACACCGTTATCACGCGTTATAACGGACATAAAAATATAAAGTAGTATAAAACTACTTTAAAAGGGAATATTATATAATTTGGCTATTTAAATGTTACGCTGATATTCTCCATCCTTTTGGTAGGGGAGCAGCAGTTGACCAATCTAAAAGCTCCGGACTTAACTTATCAAAATATGGTTTTAATATACTTCTACATCTTCCGTGAAGAGGGGGGATGTTATCTTCCATTTCAGGAGAATCAACTCTCATTACAAGTCCATGTCTTGATCTACATTGATCACTTGTTTTGGTATCCATTATTGCAGAGAATTGAACATACTCAACATCATCTTCAATGTAAGTAGCAAGTCTTCCGCGGTTATAATAATAGGTGCTCTCAGTAATACTAATGAGCTCACTGCGCTCTTTACTAGCTTTTAGTACATTTGCTATTTGTGCTTCAATTTCAGTTTCCTGAGCTCCATAAAGCTTGTTTCGTAGTATATCCTTTATACTAGCGATAACATCAGATGATACATCCCCTGATAATATGAGCTGTCGTTCTGAAATAGCCTTTAGTGCTGTTTCAGGATATAACCAAAATACTATACCCATATCAGGAGGCAATGGGGTAGAAAGCTTTTTTATTGATACATTTTTCCCCGCTGCAATGATCTCAAACTTCCCATGTTTTCTTCCCAGCTCCAAACAAGTACGCCCATGTTGCTGAAATTGCTTTGAAAGTTTCTTACTAAAGCTTACTTGCAGCTCATTGACATGATTATTAATATCTAGTATATTTTTAGGCTTATAAGTTTTCAAAGTCTTTAAAATATCACTAGTATCACTGATAAAGGTTCCAATGAACTTCGTATCCTGCTTGTCTAAATCCATTTTGAATTTTTTATCCAACCTATTCATTCAAATCGCCTACCCTGGCATAGTCATTATATTCCTTGTATATCTGTGAAGCTGTTAAATTGCTTGATATAGCTCTTTCAGGTATGCCAAGGGATGTTCTCATATAATCAAAGTCCGCTTGCACAGTAGGCTCTAAAACTCCCTTATCCACCATTTGTCCGAATATCTCAGACATTATCTTTTTATCTTCCTCAGAAAGATTTTTCTGCGGGAAGCTGCCATAATTGTCTTGGGGTCCAAAGTTATATTCAATTAATATTCTTACAAGCTGCTCAAGCAACACTTCAGTCAAATTATCATATATGCTATCAAGAACTGCTTGAAATGTATCAAAGTGCTTTATTCCAAGACTATATGAACCTGAACTGCCTTCATCCCCAATTAAAGACGGAATAAGAAGACCTCTATAAATCATTTTGTTAAAGTATGTTACAGCTGCATTAAAAGCTTCACCGACTCCAGCACCTCCGCCAGATAAAGCCTTTACATCCGCTTTATCCTCCCCTGTAGTTTTCATAGCTAACGCCGTTTGACTTTGCAGATCAGAAAGTAGCCTTATAACATAATCAATCTGATCAATCTTTTGTTCTGGTGAATCAGGATCTCTAATCTGCCCATCCGGTACCAGTGCCACTACCAAAGGAGTTCCGAATCTATCCAAAGCTCTAGCCCACATTTTAAGAGTCGGGTCTTTTAATACCCAATTTTTATATGTTCTCTTAAAAGCGCTTTTGCCATATAGATTCCCAAACCTTTTATTATGAGTGTATATAATACATTTATTAGTAGGTATATCAACATTTGCACCAGTAATAAGGAACTGCTTAATCCCCTTTTCCATCATCTTGCCTTTATCATCTACATTAAAGTATATTGATGCAGGATGATAAGTTGAAAGACTATCTAAAGTGACCTTGCCAGCCGATAAAGCATAATTAATTTCCGTAACTGAAAAACCTGCCCAAATAGCAGAAAGTATTTCTTGACATGCAAGAAGCAAATTCCCATGCATTGTTTCAAATTGCTTATTAATAAATTCTTTTATCTTCTCATTCTCATGACTATATTCCCCAAGCTTTATAAGAACCCCTAACACAAGGAAATCAAAACCCTGACCAACTGTTTCATCAGTATCAAGCATTTTTTCATACTCTGAAATTTTAAGACCATCAGGGTTGGCTATGGCATGATCAAATATCCGTAAAGTAGTATTAAGCTGAGAACCAATTTGACCAAGCATATTCCTATCTAACAAATCTTCCACCCCCCCTGCATTAGAATTTATCTAATATTGATTTAAGCTTATTAACCACACCAGCTCCCTTGAAATTCTCACTGGCTGCAGAGCCTTCTTGTATCATTTCTGCAATACCAGTAGTACCATCTGGAGCATCATCATGTCTGTTTTTACCTTCACGCTGAAACTTTGACATATCCTTATAATACTCAGGCCATCTTTCATTCCAATTCCAAGGGAAATATATATGCTCCATGATAAAACTACTGTTTGAAAGAATTCTCGCCATTTTATTTGCGCTTTGATGGAACCATTCCACCTTTATCTTTCTGGTTTTGTATGTATCCCAAATATGCCGTTCAACATTACGAGCAAAACCACGGCCACCATTATTTGACTCAATCTTTGCCCTATTAGCATTGTTTTCTACAAGCCTTTTGGCAGTCTCAGGCTCTGTTTTTTCCATCCCTGCGCCTGTATAATATACATCAATTATCCATCCTTCACCCTTATATTTGATGGCAATTATATTACATAGTTTATCCGCGCCCTGATCTGCAGTATCTCCATAAGAAATGATCTCATCATACAAAAGCTTGCCATTTGCATCCTTTGGAAGCTCTGTATAAGTCTTAAAGTATGAATATAGCTTTCCTTTGACATCTATAGGCTCTTGCTGATAGTTCGCTAAAGCAATCTCAGGTGACATCTTTCCAGGCTTTGTTTTATCCTTATAGCTTGCATAGCTTAAAAGCTCTGGGCAAAGCATTTCGCCAGTCTCATCATTCAAGACCGCTTTTAGCTTCAATTCATACCACTCATTGCCTTCAAGCTCCAATAGCCTACCGCATATATCTTTAGAACTCCATCTAGTCATTATAACTATCTGAATTGCTTCCTCTTCAAGTCTTTGTAGAAAAGTGTCTGTATACCAATCCCAGTGTCCTTGCAACAATCCTTCATTATTGGCTTCATCAGAATTTTTAATCTGATCGTCTATTATACCTATATTACAACCCATACCTGTAGTAGTACCGTTAAAAGATGTCGCAAGATAGCTAAAAAATTGACCTTCCAAAGACCAAAGCCTTGATGATGCATCCCCATATTTTACATGAACATCGGGAAACACATCATTGAAAACAAATCTTTTATCATCATGCCTTGTAGCACTTATTCCATTACGAACACTCTTACCAAACCTTGATGAAAGAGTTTCATTATATGAGCATGTGATTATTTTATTTTCACTATTTTGCCCAAACATCCATTGAGATCCCATAGTAGCGCTAAAAGATTTACCATGCCTAGGTGGAACATTAAGCATCATCTTTTTGCAAACAATATAATCAGATAGACCCTCAAGAGAATCAACTATTTGCCATTCATCTTCAAGCTTAAATTTTATAATTCTTCCTTCATATAAAGCTTGCATAGTTTCACATATTCTATTAAGGTGATATCTACTATCCTTGAAAAACTTAGGCTGTATAAGCTTGCAATATTCCCATAGATTAGTCTTGGCTAGCTTCGACTTGCTTTTTACACCATTTAAATCTTCATCTTTTGCAATAATATCTTTACCCGCAAGAGCTAATACTTCCTCTAATATACTTTTCATAAATCCACCTTTTTTGTCATTTAAGTTGAGAATTAATATTTATCTGCAGATAAAACTCTTACATCAATTTCATGCTGCCTTTTTAATATTGATTTTTCATATGGTCCCAGACTTCCTGTATTTCTTTTAGTTTTCTCATATTCTTCTTTATCCTGTTTTCGCTTTTCCTTATTTTCCGTCTTTCTTCGATCCTTTTCTTCTTTGAATCCTTCTTTAGACGATAAAAAAACAGATATAGTCTTTCTTGTCTTACCTAATGTCTGTCCTATCTCACTAATTTTTTTATGTTGGTTAAAAAATAAATTTAAAGCTTCCTCTTGCCACATAATACCTCCTACATTTTACCCATTTTTGTCGGGTATATTTGGGCATAATAAGGCTATTGTCTTTAGTCACTGGTATTAATTTTAGATTCTGCCTTGATAACAAGTTCACTCATCCTAATTAATAATTCTGGTTCTTTCTTTAATTCATCTGCAATTTCTGCTTTTACTCGGGCAATTGCCTCTTTATATCCTTTTTTGTATTCAAGCTTAAACTTTTCTTTGTATACTGCACTACGCTGCATGGCAACAATTAATCTTCCAGCTTTATCAAGTGGCATATTATCTATTTCTTCTTGTGCCATTGATACTCTTTCAATAAGGGCATCCATCAATATTGCTCCTGCAATCTCAGATGATTCAATATCTCTGTTTTCCTTTACTACCTCTGCTAATGCCCTTATTTTTTCTGCAGATTCTTTAAGCCTCTTTGCTGCTCCTCCCTGTCTTAATGCATATCGCCCTATTGAAGATTTACTAATTTCAAAACCGAGCTCTGTTATTTCATCTGCTATTTCCTGATATGTGTAATTTACATCGGCAAGCCTTTTATGCAGCAATTCTCTTATTTCATTAGGTAGTTCATCTACTCTTGATCTTACTCTGTTTCTTTCTCTCTCTTCTCCCACATAATCAGCCCCTTATAGGTCAATCCCATCATCTGTTCTTATGCTGTATGCCACCTTCTTACCTTCTCCAGTAAGCTTGATTTCAACATCTTCAATGTCCATATCTGACAACCTAACTTCCTGCCTGCCTTCCAGTTCTCTTACTTCTATGTACTCTTGACTTTCAAAATAATCCAATGCCTCATATATTTCTTCTCTGCTTAGTTTATTCGCTGTAAGTGCTATCACAAGATCATCAAAGCGAAACCACTTAACCTTGAATAATAAGACAATCATTCGCATTACTACACCATTAATCCGTTTGAATTCATTTGCAGTCATTTGCTCTATTGCTTTCTTTTTTATATTATCTTGCATTAATTACCCCGTCCTCTCATATCCATTAAAATATCAAAAATCTTATCTAACTTTTTACTAATATCTCCTGTTGTCTGTAAATAATCTTCCTTACGGACATATTCCCTGCCAACATCTTCTTTATGAGCATTAAGCTCACATCTAATCTTTTCAGTCATTTCAAGATGCGCTTTAAGGTTTATATCTGTTTTATCCTGAAACTCTTTAATGCCTTGAACTAACTGTAATATCTTATCTTCAGTGCTTTTCCTTATATCTTTTAGAAAGTATGCAATAATCCCTACTACACAGGTTATTATAAATTGGAATATCCATGCCAGGTCCATAGAGTTCCTCCTTTCAAGTAAAATAAAAAATCGTGGTATATATTTCCTATACCACGATTTTATCAATTATCTTTTAAAGCAGTCGACCTAAAGGAATCTTCTAAATTACTTTAGACTAATTCATCCATAGTTATTTGATCAGGATGTCTCTCTTCTGATACTATTTGTCTTATCCATATTTCAGTAAGCTTATATTTGATTGCTAATTCTTTATAATTGTATCCCCTGAATTCCTGCCTTATCTTTTTATCTCTAATACTTTTTATTACATTGTCAAGCTTTGGTAAATAAATATGTGTACCTTGGTACATCTCTGCAAGAATAAATACATTTTTAATACCAGTCTTGTAAGCTATCGTTTTGTAAGGCTCTGGTAGCTCCTCGAAATTTATATCCTTTAACCAATCCTGAATATTTTCCATTACCTCACCACCTTTATATCATAAATTTTTATTTGCTGTCAATTACCTTTAATAATACAGATGCAAGCTCCGCCCATGTGATAGGCTCATCAGGGTCATGGTCGCTGCTTATTATCCCCTTTTGCTTGAGCTTATCCAGTAAAGGTTGTCCCCAATGAGTTGTAGCTTTTTTATTAATATCATTAATCTGCACAATCTGTTGCTCAATCAAAGGTATAAAATTTGCCTTAGCAGCTGCTTGAGTATTTCCTCCGAAAAAGTTGGTCCCTGGGCAACTTTTTTCTGACACAAAGTGATGATATAATATAGTGCTTATGCTAGAGGATA
Source organism: Lutispora sp. (assembly GCA_030834765.1). Classification (GTDB taxonomy): domain Bacteria; phylum Bacillota; class Clostridia; order Lutisporales; family Lutisporaceae; genus JAUQXG01. Next base: position 9,412 of record JAUQXG010000082.1, on the reverse strand, counting down.
GGTTAAACCTTGAGCATAAGATGGCATTAAGGAATACAATGGTCTTCTTGTGCTCTTCAGTCATCTTGTCGCCACTAATATCAAAATTTCCTATATGCTCCATGCAGATATGCCCCTTATTATTAACTGCTCCAGCAAATCCTCCAGGATCTTTTTCAAATGTTCTGCAAATCATAATAGAGCCATCACTGAAAGTAGTAATGTTTTGAGCAATCTCACTCATCTTATTAGTATTTACATGATAATTTTCCATGCTGACTGCAAGATTAAAATGATTCTTTCCATTGAAAGATGTATAGTTTGGTATGTATGTATGATGATTTTGAAGAGCTGTTATTTGCCTTTTAAAGACCGTTTTAAATAACCAACCCTTGAACTCTTCCCTAGTATATAGTATAAATTTTCCCTGTTGTTGCATTATATTACCCCCTCTAATGCAGTTGATTCCTCTGTTACTCTAGGTGTATAAATCCAATTGTCTTTTATTTGTTTTATTCGCTCCATATTTGTCCTAATTTTAAATAAATCAATCTCCATCTTTTTATTATTATAAAGATACGTGAAAAGAGGCTCTAGTATAGCATATTCATCCTTAAGCCTTCTTCTTTCCTTACGCAGCTCCTGAAGTTCTTTAGCCTTAGCAGCAAAACCATCTTCATCAAATTCGCCGTTCTCTATCTCATGCAGCAGGTCAGTTTGCCTTTGATCAAGTATTTTTATTTCATCAACTAGTGTCTGCCTCCTACCAATTACATAGGGTATATATTCTGTAATGTTTGAGATAATGTCTATAGGATCATACAAGCTATTACCTCCTTCGTTGCCATCCATTAGCTTAGTTGAATTTCACTGCATCTTTGCAGTTCTGTATTAAAATATCTACAATTCTAATATCTTCTCTTTCAATAAATATCTGTTTTAATTCTACAAATTTATCTACTAAAGTTTTTTTACTCATCCTTTTTATTTCTTTTTCTGCCTTTGAGGCATCAAGTCCTAGCATTACTACAAGTTCTAAAACTGTTTTTCTTAATCCTTCTATACTTTTAGCTTCTATAATTCTCATCCTTTCATATTTTTTTATATTGTGCAGCATCATTCTTCGAAATAAATGTTTTCTTTACACTCTTTACATCTTTCAGTCGGTTCATCATCATATTCAGACTTCTGATAACCTAAACATTTACCTTCAGCAGTTTTCTCGGCTTCATTGCATTTTACTTCTTGTCTTTTGTTATTTGTAATCCTTAAACAACTGTTAGTATAATTACAAGAGCAAATACTACTTCTTGGGATTTCATTTTCTGGATACTTTAATATCCAATCCATTTTCCCGTAACAATAGGGTTTACACATTACTTTCACCCCTTTCAATTTTTTTGAACTACGCAGTAAGTATCTTTAAGTTATAATTGGATTCAATGAATTTGATTGTTTTTTCCCTGTTACAGTCATTACCTAAATAGGTGTAAATCTCCGTCATTTCATCATGCGAAAAATCAGTACCTAAAAACTCATTAATTATAGCCCTTATCTTACTTTGCCAATGGTTGCTAACACCTTTACAACTTAGTCTTGATAACCAAGCAAGCACTTTGCACTTCAATTCCATTTCAGTTTCTATATCTTCTAACCTAAAATAAATATTGTTCTTTGGCTCAACGATTAACTCAAAATTATGATTTATGAAACCATTTGGTGAATGTGTCTTTACTATTTTTATTAATCTTTTTGTCAACTCGACATTCATAAAACCCTTCCTTTCTTGTTGCGTATTTTTTTCATTTAGTCCATGCAATCAAGCCAATAGCTAAATTTCATTTCAGTTTCACAACCATTACAAATTGGAAGTTTCAACTGATTTTCACTATCTAAGTCTCTCTTCGTAACGCTTTTCTCTGCTTTACAGCCTCGACATATCCACACACAATCTCTGTTAGACTGTAAAGTATGAGTTCCAATCTCATCGGTTATTCCAATTGTAAATGGTTCATGTGTTAAGACTTCCCTGAAACCATTACCATCGTCACCTATGCGCATTTCAGACACTATCTCTCTCGCCTCTAGCTCTTCCATAAGTTTAGCTGCCCAAATATATCCCTTTTTAAACTTTCTTTGCAATAAGCTGACACTAAAATTTTTAGTCCCTTTACATGATTCGGCTATGGCAATCGCCATTTGCAAATTATCATTTGTGACACAATCATGGCCTGTTAACATATTAAAACTCCTTCCTTATTTCGCTTTATTTTCAAACCAGGCACTTTCTTTGAAATACGTCTTAAAGTTTTCTGCTGCACATTGGACAATAGCTTATTTTTTTATTTTCAAAATATAATTGGTCATCTCCAGTAAGGTTGCCGTTGCCGTCAATATAAGCTCCTTCACTTCCATTAGAGAGAAGATAGTCTCTCGTGTCTACATCGCCACAACAATAATTACAATGCTCATAATTAAGATTATTAAATTCTTCAATAGTAATTTTAAAATATTTCTTTTCTCCCACTAATTTGATAACTATTTGGTTATCTTCTAAATTGCTATCTCCTGCTGGATAAGTGCCAGCCCCAACAATATCACAATCCATAATAGCATCAGCAATTGTTTTTATATCATTATTTAACATTTCAATCACTCCTTCGCATTTTTTTCAGTTCTTGCAATGTATTTGAAATGAGTAACTAATTAAATATCAAAATCTATCAATTTATCTTGTTCATAGCTGATATTTTGTCCTGGGCTTCTTGCTAAAATCCTATCGAATACTTTCTGCAAGTCTGCTATATCTTCATCTGTGATGTCTACTCTTATATTATCTTCCCAATCTTCATACATACCGTTACATGATTCATTTTCAATCACATTGTCTATAATACTTTCTGCATCAAAACTGGCATAATGGGGTTTCGTAGTATACACCGTTTTTCCTTTGTAATAACTTAAATCTCCAAATATGTCAGTGACAGTGTTGATTGTACTATTTTCATCAACTATCACTATAGTATCTTTTGATAATGTTGAGAGTTTAACTTTTTCCATTAATAATTCCTCACTTTATTTTTAAATATTTTTCAATTCCAGATATTTTTGTGATGTGCAACTAATCCATAGTTGAAATAGTCCAAGGCATCGTCTGATGGCTTTCCCTTGAGCTTAAACAACCTAATTCTTTTGCTTTTCTATTTAAGTCACTCACGTCTATTCTCTCAATCTCATTGTTTAATTCTGTAGATACTAATTTCCCAAGTTCATTTTGCATAGCTTGAATTGCTTCATCTTTTGCAAAATCAAACTCTTTGATTTTCTCGCATGGTCGATCAGGATTACATCCTTCACAGCCTTTCAGACAAGTGGCATTAGCATTGCACATATCAAATTCTTCAAGATATTTTATAGCTATTTTAAAAGCAGTAATTTTAATTGGATCTCCGTTAACATTATTTTGCATTACTTTTTAATCCTTTCTCCACAGCGTGAGCTGCACAATATTTTCAAAATATGTCACTATTTAATCATCATCGTCCTGATCTGTGCTACTGTCATCCTCAGTATTTGAATCATAACAATCCCTGCTGATTGGTATAACTTGTTCTATAGGAACTTTTAACTGATCTGCAATAAGTTCTCTATAGCATTCAGACACTTTGTTAAATCCTTCAACAGTGCTATTTCCCTCCATTTCCTTTGTACATTGGTCAAAACTTGAAGCAACATATCCAGTTTCTCCGTTGTATAATTTTGCACCCTCTACCTGAAAGAAAAAGTGCAGCGTATAACATCTTAAATCTCTCATTTTCTCTACCTCCATTCCGCAGCAATTATAAGTCTCTCCTGACTCATTTCATCAGCAGGTTTTCTGTTTACCTTTATAACTATTGCTTCCTTATCAGCTCTAACCTTCAATTTTCTAGGCTTTCTGTTAATCCTTGCATTACTGTTTTTTCGAGGCATCTTTTACACCTGCCTTTGACAATTTGGTTGAGAATTATTGAATTTCTCCGCCTTTTGTTCAGCACTAGCCAATATTCCTTTTAGTGTCTCAATAGCTTTCCAAGCCTCACTTGATTCTAAAAATCTTAAATCCTCAGTCTTTTCATACTTTTTCAGTATCCCTCTAAGCCTCTTATCAAGCGTAGCTCTAAAATCTTCTACATCAAATCTTCTTATTTCAAACATCAATGCTCTAATCTTTCTAATTTGAGGTTCAGATGCGAAACCATCTCTATCAGTCTTTATATCTACACCTGACCTAAATTTATCCTTTGGCTTGTCTTCCTTCTTTAGCCTATCAATCACTTTAGTTGCTTCATCCATTGAAATACCACTTATACTACTTTTCTTAGTCATTGCCTTTACCATGTTGTGAAGATCATCATCATGACCCAAGCCTTTATCAACTAATCCAAGTTTATTCCCTAGCGTATATATAAGCTTCATTTGGTCATTTGATAACTTCTTTGCATACGTTGCACCCATTCTACCCCTCCTTAAAACATCAGGGAGAACCAATAAAGTCCTCCCCTGATGTTTTAAATATTAATTTTCATCCTCATCCTTGTACTCAATTCCTATCTTTAAATTTTCCTCAACTATAACTGCCTTTTTTAGGTCTGACAGGGCTTCATCAAATTCAAAGGTTCCTTCCTTATACCCTGCAACCTTAAGCAAATGAAGAATTTTCTCCCAGGCTGCAGCCTCCGCTATAAAGTAAGCCCAGTGCTCTGCATCGTTATCTGATACTCCTATACTGATCAAGAAGTCCTTATCTTTTTCCCAATTACCTTTGAGCTTCTTCTTTGCTAAAGTTTTATGATCATCATTTAGAGGCATTTGTCCAATTACATCAAGCACTCGCTGCTCAACATAATTACCTAAACAAAGAGGTGCAAGAATCTTCTTAAACGCATCCGACATCTTATAGTCAGTATCAAGTTTCACAAAATCGTTAAGAATTTCTTCAGGAATTACTTGCTTTAAGTATGCAATACTTATAAGCTTTACACTCTCAGTAGTAGTTGCTGTAGCGCAATTACTGTCATTGCCCCAGTATTTAACCTGTTTTAACTTAGAATTTCCAAGCTCTTTGACAGCAACATTTTGAATTTCAGCCTTAATTTTATTAGTCTCTTTCTTACCATCTTCGATTTGTTTATCCCATTTCGCATACTTGTCCACCAAAGGAGCAATATTGTTTTCATTATCCATCTATCAAGGCCCTCATTTCTGCCACACATTTAGTACAAACTCTTTTATCTTTGAATACCTTAACCCCATTTTCATTTTCACAAAACATACATTTTGGAGTATGTGGAGCAATAATCAAATTGCCATTTTGTTCCTTGATGTCAACCGCTGTGCCTGATTCAAACCCCGAATATCTACGAACATCTGCTGGTATTGTTAACCCTCCGGCTTTACTAATCTTTTTTTGCTTCATTCTCTGATACCTCATCTTTCTTCCAATACTTTTTATTTATATTGATTTCCTTGACTACCCATGTTTGCTTCACAGTGCTTCCACCCAAAAATAACTTTTCAGTAACTATTTCAAGGCTTGAACACTGCATTTTAATAAAGATACGCCCTATAAACTCAGCTATCTCTTCATCCTTCTTATCATCTTCCGAATATATAATACTTGCTAATACTCTTCCGTCCATGCTAATACCAGCCTTATTCTATTTAATTACCGTCACCTATAGGCTCCCAGTCGACTTCTCCTTCATAGACTACTTTATCCAAAAGAGTATAGAGATCTTCGCTCATACCATCCACTGTAACTTGCAGCCGCATTAATTCATCCTGCATCTGCATTATTTGCGCTTGATAATTATATTCTTGAGCTTGTACTTCTAGCTTCTCATTCTTAGAATCCATCCTACCAACCACTCCAAAGGACAATAAGAAAAATACAAATCCTGACACAAGTATGACCCTTGGAACTATCTTTCTTAGCCTCTTATTTACCATTGCTCTACCCCCTTATTATTTAGCTAGTCTGTCCACAGCTTCAACATCCCAATATTCCCACAGTCTCGAAACCGCTTTGCCTGTTTTAATGTTACAGTGCACTATATTCCCCTCAAACTTTGGTATGCACTCCTCAGATATCTCAACTTTAACAGGCTCTTTCTGCTTTCTAACCTTGTTGTACCTCACAAAATGTCCCTCCTAAAGCATCATCATTGAAGAAGCTTTATCTATAACATCAAGTGTAATCACATCATCGGTCCCGGCAATTCTAAGAACATTCTTTAGGGTTCTATCTAGAAGCCTAAAGCAGCCAGTTTGAACATTTGCAGCTCTTCTGTACATTTCTTCAAGCGCCTCAGATGTAAAGTTGTATGGCTGTAGAAGCTCAGCAACTTCCTTCCTGTTAATCCCATGTAGATTTGTATAAAAGTCTACCCTATTAGCTAATCGTGGTAGATAACTCTTGAGCTTTGCTTCCAGTGCAGGCTCACCTGCCAATATCATTCCCACGTTGCTCTGGTCGAAAATCGCCCTCAGAATTTCAATCTTTTTTTGTGTATTCTTGCTGATCAGCTTATCAGCTTCGTCAATTATCAGCAGATAACCCTTATTTACATTGAAAAAATCCTTTAAGTTTTCAGTTCTTTTCCATATTGACACTAAGCCTGATGGGAGGCCTATAGCCTTCTCTAAGGCATCAATCAAATCTTTTGAAGTCATAGAGTCGTCACACTCTATATAACAAACGCGTCCCACCCGTGAGAACTGTCTTAAGCTATATGTTTTACCATAACCAGATTTCCCGACAACTACTCCAAGAGCACCATATTCTTGGCAGCTCTGACATGCCCCAAGTACCTCTATAGAATCTGAAGACCTATAAAAAGTTGGCATTCTTAACGATTGTTTTTCCTCTGCATTTTCCTTAATAAAACCTGCTTCCTTAAGATGCTCCATTATCTTGCCTTCTAGCTCAGTTGGATCAGATGTATATTTGCCATTTAAATATAGTGAAAGCATTGACCTTGACACTCCTAAAGTCTCAGCAAAGCCTGATATTGTAAGCTTCTTCTTTGACATAAACTCATTTGTCAAACTGGTTACAGACTGCTTGCTTTCATATACAGTATTTTTTTTCTGTTGCTTACTTATATAATCTGCCACTACGCTTTTAGGATCAGTTTCCATTGCACTCATCACATTCATGCTATATTCCCTCCACTTTTTCTAATCGCGCTAGAGCTGCTAGAGCCTTAGCGCCTTGTTGATTTAGATATTCGCTCTTTTGCTCTTTCACTTTCTTACGCTGCTTAATTTCTTCCTTATACTGTCTATCATTTGGAAGCGTTGTAACCTGTGGTGTTTCTCCCGTCAGCTCTGGCAATAGTACTTTCCTCTCTGCAGCTGCTTGCATTCTTTCTTCATACGTTGATTGAAGAAACTTTAAGCCACCCTTGGTATTTCTAAGCTGTCTTTTTTGGTCTTTTAAGTGGTTTATTAAAGTCTCATCGTTTTGCTGTGCAATAGGATGTAGTCCTTCAAAGGATTCAACCTCACAAATCTTAATTCCATCCAAGCTCCAAACATACGCTTTATCTAAATTATCAGGACTGTATCTCACATTGACCCTCTTATCTATGTACATTGCAAGGTCTTGATGTTGGAAATTCCTATTAAATAAGTTAAATCCCACTGCAGATACTAGCCTTTCCTCACACTTCATCAGCAGCATCTGTGCGTATTCTATAGGTGGAGCTGCCTTATAGTACCTTTCACCATTCATAAATACATCTATCGGTTTTGGACTTACTTCCTTTTGATCCTTTAGTCCTCTATGAGTGTGATGGTGATATTCTTCATTCAGCCACTTATCAAACTTCTCTGCGAACTCATCAATCTCATATAGTTGATTGTCTTCCAACATCTTTTTAATATTCTTTTTTACTTTGCCTATAGTCTTGGAACCTGTTAATGTCCCAGTATAACTGTCAAATTCACTAGTAAAGTCATCACAAACATTCCTAAAAAACCTTTCTATTTGACCTTTTGTCCATGCCTGATAGGGTAAACTTCTCATATCCTCTTCAATCCCAATGCCTTTATAGAAGCCTTTGATTTCAGCATCCATGGTAAACCTTTCTGTTCTATTTCTACCAGTTAGTGTTTTTGAAGTCCAATCCTTACCGTTATCTATCAGCAACACCCTTGGTACTCCTTCAATAGGAGTATTCTTCTTAGGGTATATCATGTGAAGCATAGTTTTTTTAATTACCTGTGAATTTGGCATCTCACATATTGCCCATCCTACCAAGCTCCTGCTTCTAATATCAATTAGAGCTACTAAATAAGGCTTAATTGCTGTTATACTTCCATTCGGTCTAGTAATTTTAACCCAGCAATCAAAAGTATGTGCATCACCCTGTACCAGCTCCATGACCTGAAGTACCCCTGTGTTTCTCCTTCGCTTCATCATTTTATTGCGTTTAAATTCGCGTTCGCCCTGATCTGCTAAGTACCTTTCATTGCTGTATTTATCATTAATATCATTTATGTACCTATTAACAGTCTGATAGCTCGGCATTAAGAGCCAACCCTTTTCTTCGCCCTTTTTGGTAAATATGGTATATAATTTTGTCTGTTTCCTGTGGTTGGCAGCAAACATCTTGTCAAACCATATGTTTTCAATGGTTGCTTTCATTTCTTCAGTTAAAGCAATATATCCGCCCCTTTTTGGTGGAGGACAAAGTGCAAGTATCTTATAAAATTCATAGTTCTTTCCATCTTCCGCTTGTAATTCTACAGCCCATCTTAACCCTTCAAGGTACTTGTCAACCTTACGTCTTAAATTTCTGCCGCTCATACCCAGTCTCATAGCAAACTGCTCTGTATATTCAGTCTTGTCTTCTCCTCTATAATCCAGATACTCCTCAATATTTCTAGCCAGGTCAACCATTTGATAAAACTTCTCTTTGTAATTATGTATATACCAATTGTAGTCAACTCCTACATACCAGGCATCTTCTCCATCTTTAGATTCTACTTCATCTATAAATTTTCTAATTTCTGTCTGTTGCTTGACTTGATATGCCCTAATAGCTTTCTTTGATAAACTATCTAGCAGAATCAATAATCTATCTTTACCTCCATTTACAGACGGTTCAGTTTTTGTACTATACTCGTCTGAACACCTCTGTAATTTCTTTTTCATTGCTTCGTAAGCTATGCCCTCCAATTCTGCAGCTTCATCCAAAGTTATAAATATTTCTGCCACTTAACCGCCTCCTTTGTATCAGAAGCATATTATTGCAAAAGCTTTTCTCCTATGTTATGATGGTAGACAAGAGAATTGAGCGGTTTGCATGCTTTGGGTGTCTATCCTTTGGTCGGGGTGAGACACCCATACATTTTGCCCATTTCTCTTTTTTGTCGCTTTCAATAC
>JAUQXG010000081.1 GCA_030834765.1 Lutispora sp. | reverse complement strand
ATGATGTTTCAAAAAACATTTATCCATTGGCTTTGGATGCTGCTGGGAAAGATGAAGTGTTTATAGGAAGAGTTAGAAGAGATCAATCAGTTGACTATGGAATTAATATGTGGGTTGTGGCAGACAATATTCGTAAAGGTGCGGCTACAAATGCCGTACAGATAGCAGAACTTGTTTTAAAGAATTTATAAGGGAGGTTTATGAATGGCTTTATTTAAAGGCTCAGGAGTTGCACTTGTTACACCATTTAAGAATGATGAAATAAACTTTAAAGTTTTGGAAGACCTCATACAATGGCATATTGAACAGGGTACTGATGCTATAATCATTTGTGGTACTACTGGTGAAGCATCTACAATGTCAGATGAAGAAAAGAAATCTGCATTTAAATTTTCTGTTGAAATAGCTGCTGGAAAAATCCCTGTAATTGCAGGAACAGGAAGTAATAATACCAAGCATTCTATTGAGCTTTCAAAATATGCAGAAAGTGTGGGCTGCAGTGCAGTTTTATGCGTAACCCCATATTATAATAAAACAACACAAAAAGGTTTAATTGCCCATTATACAGCCATAGCCGATTCTATAAATATTCCAGTTATCATATACAATGTTCCTGGCAGAACTGGTTTAAACACAAATCCAGAAACAGTTAAAGTTCTTTCAAATCATAAAAACATTGCTGCTATAAAAGAAGCAAGCGGAAACATTAGTCAAGTATTAGAAATAGGTATGTTTTGCAATGACGAGTTTTTTATGTACTCTGGAAATGACGATCAAGTTGTACCTTTGCTGTCATTAGGAGGGATTGGTGTAATATCTGTAGTGGCCAATATTGCTCCAAAAGAAATGCATGATATGGTCAATGAATACCTAAATGGTAACATTAGCAAAGCTAAAGAGCTTCAATTTAAGATTAAACCCCTAAACGATGCACTTTTTTGTGAAGTGAATCCGATTCCAGTCAAGACTGCCATGAACTTGATTGGCTATGATATGGGCGAATTGAGACTTCCATTGACTACAATGTCGGATAAGAACCTTGATTATTTAAAGAAGACTCTCATAGATTACGGGTTTAAACTTAGGAGGTAAAGGTTTGATAAATGTACTAATGAACGGATGTAACGGGAAGATGGGCCAAACTCTATCAGATTTGATAGAAGAATTAGATTATATTCGAATTATAGCAGGAGTAGATAGAAATCCTAAGAAATTCAAAAATAGTTATCCAGTTTATCCTTCTTTTGAAAATATAAAGGAAGAAGTAGATGTAACCATTGACTTTTCACACCCATCAGCTTTACAAGATTTATTAAATTTTTGTGTGAATAAAAAGACAGCCCTTGTGGTGGCGACTACGGGGCTGTCACCTTTGGATAATGAAATTTTGAAACAGGCATCAGAGAATATTCCTATTTTTGTTTCTGCTAACATGTCTATCGGAATAAATCTTATTATGAACTTGGTTTCAGAAACTGCAAAAACATTACATAGTAACTTCGATATAGAAATAATCGAAAAGCATCATAATGAAAAAAAAGATGCACCTAGCGGCACAGCGCTTATGCTTGCAGATGAAATCAATAATGCTTTAAATGATACTATGAATTATGTTTATGATAGAAGTATACATACAGAAAAAAGAAATAAAAATGACATAGGCATTCACTCTTTAAGAGGTGGAAGTATACCAGGTGAACATTCAATTATTTTTGCTGGACTTGATGAAATAATTGAGATTAAACATACAGCCTTATCTAGAATTATATTTGCAAAAGGTGCACTAGAAGCAGTAAAATTCATTTATAATAAAGAAAAAGGCTTATTTACTATGAAAAACTTGTTAAAGGAGTTGATTTAATGAATAATTCTTTAGATTTAAATGACCCATACAAAATTGCCGCATACATTAAGGAAGCTAAAAAGACTACAATAATAAAAGCATATGTTGATGGCAACCTTAAAGGGTTATCGGCGCAAAATATAAAGTTTTTTGGTTCAGGAGAGTTTTGGATACTTTTTGGAGAAAACAATGATGTAATAGAGTTTTTACAACAGAATAAACATTTTATCAATAAATATGAAATAGAGTTTGATAGAAGAAACTCCGCCATACCAATGCTGGATATTCGTAACATAGAGGCAAGGATTGAACCAGGTGCTATAATAAGGGATATGGTAAGCATCAAGAAAAATGCAGTCATCATGATGGGCGCAATCATAAACATAGGTGCTGAAGTTGGCGAAAATACTCTGATTGATATGAATGCTGTATTGGGTGCAAGAGCAACAGTAGGAAATAATTGCCACATAGGCGCAGGCGCTGTATTAGCAGGTGTTCTGGAGCCTCCCAGTGCTACACCAGTAATAATCGAAGATAATGTTCTTGTAGGCGCAAATGCAGTCATCCTTGAAGGAGTACGAATAGGTGCTGGTGCTGTAGTAGCAGCAGGATCAGTTGTTACTAGAGATGTCCCTCCAAGAAAAGTGGTTGCCGGAATACCTGCCAGGATTATAAAAGATACTTCTGAAATGTCTGCTGATAAAAATAAACTGCTTGACGATTTAAGAGGTTAAAAAAGGGTTCAGTATAAAACTGTGCTTTATACTGAACCCTTTTCTCATCATATTCCTCTTTTACTAAAGCCTTGCCCAGACACTTCAGTTGTTTCACTTACTGTAATAAATGCATTTCCATCTATTTCCCTAACAATTTGTTTAAGCTTTGCTAATTGATTAATTGTTACAATACAATAAATAACTTTCTTTTTATTGCCAGTATAAGCTCCTTCTCCTTCTAGATATGTTACCCCTCTGTGTAATCTTTTTAATATCTCTTTGCCAACCTCTGTTTCATTGTCAGAAATAATCATTACAGATTTTCTCACATCAAAACCTTCTTGAACTTTATCTAGCACAACAGAAGCAACATACATCGAAATCAATGTATACATAGCAATCATTAGATCATTTAGAATTATTGCAGCGAAAGACACAATGATAAAATTAATCATTAGAGAGGTGCTTCCTATGTTTAAGGACCAATATTTTTTTACTATCACAGATATAATGTCTATTCCGCCTTGTGATGCTCTATTCCTAAATACGATACCCATACCTACTCCATTTAGTATTCCACCGAATATGCATGAAAGCATTACATCATCTATGTAAACCATTGTTTTCAAGAAAGAAAAAACATCAATAAATACTGAGAAAGCAGTCATCCCAATTAAACTTAAAAATATAAACTCTTTATCTACATATTTGATACCAAATAAAAAGATAGGGATATTTAGCACAAATATCATTATACCAGGGCTAAATCCGAATAAATAGCTGGTAATCAATGCTATCCCGCTGATTCCTCCACTTAGTAATTTATGGGGCATTATAAAAGTATTAAAGGATATTCCTGAAAGAATTCCACCGAGCATAATCATCATTATCATATAAACATATCTATATTTACCATTGTACATTTTATCTATTATTTTCAAATTATAACCTCCAAATAAGAATCATAGTAAATTATATAATTTATATATCGTATTATCAATATATATTTGCATTCTGTTTATATTTGTTTAATATATGCTTCAATAGCATAGCACAAATACATACAGTACTATTATATTGTCTAAATTGTTTATCTACAAGAGCAACAAAAATGAAGTGCCCGTACATTCTTAAATGTGAAAACACTCCATTTCTATATAATTTAAATATTTAATTAGTCCTCTCCGCTTTCTTCCATTGCCTCATCCTCAGATTTTTCTTTATTATATATCTCCATCTTTGAAACAGATACTTCATAAGCTGTTCTCGTTATCACTTCTTCTTCGGAAACCTTTTTCTGATATGTCCTACTTTGAATTCTACCCCATATTTTTATCCGGTCTCCTACTTTTAGATTTTCGGAAAATCTTGCATTTCTTCCCCAGGCAATGCTAGGTATGTAGTCTGATTTATTATATGGTCTATTTACGGCTATTAGCATATCTGTTATTTCTCTGCCAAATGGAGTAGTCCTATATATAGGCCTTTTACATATATAACCGTCTAAAAATATTTGATTTGGATTCTTTGAATCTTCTTCGGAAGGCTTCACATCCCTTGCAAAAATTGTCAAAATCAATTTATTGCTTCCATCTAAATATTTGTTATAAGACCTGAGCTGCCCGTCAACAATTATTTGTTTTCCAATTTCCATATCTAAGCCAAGCATCAATCTTTCTGATAATGTAATTGGAAGAGTATCGGAAATATCACTTAACCTTGGAACTTCAAGATCCACATTATAAAAACCTTCACCATACATTTCATGGCTGAATACTGGTTTGTTCTTAACCGTCCCCACAATTGTAACCAGATTATTTTCTATAACCTTATCCACCATTTTGCCCCCACTCCCTTTTATTGTTCTTGTGTATATTAAAATTTAATCTACACTATATTTATTCTTTTGATTTCATAATATGAAAATTTTTTAATCTTTTTTGTTAAAAATATTATAAATAGTCTTTTGGGCACTATCTAACTCTTCTCCACCTAATATTAAGAGCAAATCACCATCGGATATTCTATCCGTAGTTTCATTAATGGCATCTTCAAGGTTAGAATAATAATCATTTTTTATTTCATTGATACTTAATTGTCTTTGATATAACTTTGACTCTTTTTTTCCTTCAAATTCATGTGTATCTCTATAATCCATACATCCAGTTAAGATAATTCTTGACACTCTCAAAGCATTAGACCATTGGCAAATTATATCGCATATCTTTTTATGAGATTCAATATCAATTGTTGAATCAATGGATGCAATTATGAATATGTTTTTGTAGTCAAGTGTTTGTATACTGTCAAAGGCAGCCGAATAATCAGATATATTTATACAACAATGATCAATTAAAACAAAATTACCAATTTTGATTTTCTGCAAGCTTCTATACAATCCATTAAAACAGCTTAAAGCATTTCTAATATAGTCAATATCTATATCATAATATAGCGCGCATGTAATAGCTGCCAAAGCATTGTATATGTTGTAATTGCCTAGAGCTTTCAATTTTATTGGAACTTCAAAGGCCTCAATGGTTTTTCCGCTAATGGTTTTCATGCTTCTTTGAAGACTATAATTAAAGTAAATACCATCTCCAAAATCAATACTTGTTGCATTTACTGCAGCTTTATCGTTTAAACCATATGTAATTAATATCATCGGCTTGTTCTTTTCTAATATTTTCAAAGAATGTGGGTCATCAATATTTAGAATAAGTGTATTGACAGAGTTTTGTGAGGAGTAGAAACCTTTTAAGTTTTCAAATCCCATATCCAAATCTTCATTTTCATCTTCAGTTGTAATATTGGTTAATATCCCCAAATCCAAATTAAACATGTTAAGAAAATCAAAACCTGTACTCGTATCAACGACTACGGGAATATATTTAATATTCTTGGTCTTATAATTCTTTAAGCTCTTGTAAATATTTTCGATATATGAAGCATCTTCTAATCTTTTGTTCCTTAAAAAAACTTTCTTATTATCAGAATTAATATAATTATCTACACCTATAAATTCGGAATTAAATATATGTTCTAGCATATTAGAAACTGTTTTCTTGCCTTTACTACCCGTCACAGCAATAAAAGTAAAATACTGCGCATCTGGTAAATAGTGATATTTAAGAAGTTCAACAAAGGTACTAGTCAGTTTATCTGTTTTAACAACTGGAATATGCGGATCCGATATATTTTTTTCTGTATATATAATTGAAGCACCATTCTTATAAGCTTGCATTAATTCTTTTCTATTTCTTTTTTCAGCAAAATCAAAATATATTGAACCTGGTTTCACCCTTCTCCAATTTGATGTAATTTCTGTGTTTTCCCCTAATTTTAAAACCAATGTATCAGCTCCTAAAAATTCATATATTTATATAGTATATATTTAGCGGATAGTATTATTTTATGTATTAAGCCAATACTTGGACAATTTAGCATAGTTTGTCCAGGTTTGCTCTTAAATTTATTGATTACTTACATTATAGCATCTTGGCTTTTTTTTCATATAGCCATATTTACTCTTATTTTGTCGACTGTTGTTGTAAATATAAAAAATGAATGCATACAGGGTATACATTCATTTTTTATACATATTCATTATCTATATTTGCTTTTTCTTCTGCAATCATAATTACAAAATATATCATCTAAAACATCAGATACATCTCTAAATGTTCTATTTATAGTAAAAGTAAAATTTATCAAATCACTATAGAATAAAGCTTTATCTAATGACTTTCTAAAATAACTACCCATGCATCTCACCTCAGTATATCATATGACACAAGCCTTCAATTGGCTATTATTTTAGCTCCTTTTGCTTCCCGGTATGATCAATAAAATAATTTTCCTTATATATTAGCTCAGATATCGGTACAATCTTATAACCTTGTGACTGTAAATTTTCTATGATTACTGGTAATGCATCTTTTGTATATGTTGCATTATTATGAAAAAGAACAATTGAACCATTTTTAACCTTTGAAGTGACTAATTTAATGATTGAATCTGCACCGTAATCCTTATAATCCAAAGAATCCACATCCCATTGAATAACCTGATAACCTAATTCTCTAGATGTACTTATCACTTTATTATTATAATCTCCAAATGGTGATTATACTTCATTAACATTTTAAAACTTATAAACTATTTCAATTGATTTTTCCTTATTTATTTCATGTACAATTATTTTTTCTAATAGCTTTTCTAGCATACCTCTATCTAATGAATCAAAGTGAGATATGTTTTCTATCTCATTAATTAAGTAATTGAAATTGCTTTGAAGATTGTTTTCTTCTTGAGTAGCTGCTTCTAGCTCCCTTATTTTTTTCTCTAAGAATATTTTCCTATCATCAAAGTTTTTGCTGATTGTCTTATATTGTTCTATTGTTATGATCCCTTCAAGCCTATCCTGGTAAACATTGAGCAGTTGTCTTTCTATTTTGCTTTGCTCTCGTATCGCTTCATCTAGCTGGTTCTTACTTGATGTTTTAGTTTTAAATAAGGTTTGTTTAGCTTCTTCTAATATCAACTGCCTTTTTATCTTATCATGTGACAGCTCTTTTATATCCTGTACAAGTATTTCTAATAATAGGGATTCTTTTATTGCGTGTCTGCTGCAATATTTTACTCCAGCATTAGTATATAGCCGACATATATAAGTCCCTTTCATATATTGCAGATTGCTCCCACACTCTCCACATACCAAGAATCCTGAAAACAAGTGTATTGTTCCTTTTCTTCTATATCCTTTTGCTCTCTTCTTCATTATTTCCTGTACTAAATTATAGTCTTTTAAAGATATAATTCCTTCATGCTTTTTTTCAACAACAATCCAATTATCTTTGTCTATTTTTTTCTTTTTCTTTTTGAAGGCTACATTCTCTTTTTTATGTTGTTCCGTGCTGCCAATATAATATTTGCTTTTTAATATTGCTCTCACTGTTTGCAGGCTCCATGCATCACTCTTTCTATTATACATATCTCCTCTTGGAGGAGGTATTAGATCCTCTGTAAGAATACTAGCTATGGCTTTATATCCATATCCCTCTATATATAATTTAAATATTCTTTTAACCACTTCTGTTGTGATATCACCAGCTAGAATCAACTTATTT
>JAUQXG010000080.1 GCA_030834765.1 Lutispora sp. | reverse complement strand
TTCATTTTTGCCTCCCCATAAACACAATAATTTCTTATAAAAAAATAGCCCTTTAACATAGAGTTAAAGGGCTATTTACTCAAAAAAGAATATTAGCATTTACCTTTACACCCCCTATCACTCGTAGAGTTTTCAGCGCATGAAAATAGGCAGGTATTCTGGCTCAAGTATCAACATTCCTACAGCCTTCCCAGTTTCCCAGTGGCATCATGCAGGAACTCCTCTATTACAGCGGCGGGACCGCGTGGGATTTAAACCCACTTCCCTTTTCATCAACAGATAAGCATTATCTGTCAAACCTATTTCCAACTTATTCATTTATATATATCATACCGTATCTGTCTTTATAATTCAATCTGATTGCTGGTTATCAATCATAGCAAGGCATATTTATATGGAATATGCCTATTTGTTAGTGACAGCCGCTGCAACCTCCACAGCTTCCTCCACAAGAGCCACCACCTGATGTTTTTACACTGCCACCAAAGGAGCACTTGCCTTCAAATATTTGAGAGATTTTCTTACTCCCGCATTTTGGACAAACTACATTGTCTCTACTGCTTAGGGTAACAATTTCATCAAACTTCTCTCCGCAGTCCTTACATTTAAAATCAATAAGCGCCATAGTCCCACCTCCTTATGGTTTTACTCCAAAGAATATATTCTGTTGGGATAATCAATTATCTCTGAGGATATCTGTCCGATCAAAAAGCATTTGTTTCACTTCTGCTTCTGTACAATGATAATCACCATCTGCATTCCTTCTATATGTGCCTCTAAATAAATCATTGTTAATATATACAGGCTTATCTTGTCTGTCGGCAGGCGGTACTTCCATTACAATAATATCCATATTGTTTTCACACAAAATATAAATATGTTGACTAGACAAAATGTTTATATTCACTTTCCGCTGATCATTGATAATATCCCAGATTTGCTTTATCATTTCTTCTGCTGAAGGAACACCTACTAAAGATAAGCTTTTATCCTCATGCTCTTCAACACCAAACAGTATCACTCCGCCTGCTGTATTGGCAAAGGCAGAATAGGTTTCCCACATGCTGATTGGTAATCCCCCAGTGGCTTTTTTCGCTTCCAGTGTAGTACCTTCTTTATTCGAAATCAATTCTTTTAGGTTAATCATTTGACTCATCCACCTATTATTTTATATCAAAATCTGTTTATATAAACCATATTGTGTTCGCAAAAGTGTGTTTTGTCAAGACCTTGCCTCACTTAATTACATGGCATCTTTTCATGTATATCATTTTCTAATATATATACTTCCCCACTCACCATTCCTTTTTCATATGCATATCATGAAAAGGAAGGTTTTGTTAAGCATGTGCTTTTTATAATATTTATTTAAGGTGATAGGTTGAAAAGATAGTATCTTTTTAGCTTGGATTTTATACAAGCAAAACGTCATGTGTGACGTTCGCTTGCAGGGAGGGGTTATGATTGAAGTTTCTTTCGAAAATTGCCAACTTCACTTTTTCCAAAAAAGTTGATACGGCGATTTGTAGAATTTTGGAGTCAAGCAAAGTAAAAATAGTACCTATTATTGTGGTATTTCATACACCCTTAGATGATATTCTGCAGTCAAGAGCAAGGCGATTAGGTCTTCATATAAAATATGCTTTGCCTTTTATGAATGCGCTAGCAGGCGATCTACCTGTTAGAAATTTAGAGAAGCTGGTAGGCATCCTAGAAGTAAAAACAATATATCATGACGGCATAGCTTTCCTATGGGGTTCTGAGTCCACTCCCAGTGTAAAAGATATTAGCAAAATTAATTATAGCAAATCCTATTTAAACGGAAAAGATGTAACCATGGCTTTTATAGACTCTGGCATATATCCTCATCCTGATCTAACGAAATCAAGAAATAAGATTTTATCATTTAAGGATTTTATAAACAAAATAGACTCTCCTTATGATGATCACGGACATGGCACAGCTTGTGCCGGAATTGCAGTAGGTGCATCACTAGACGGAAAATTCATGTCACCTGCATATGAATCTTCTTTAGTATGTGCAAAAGCATTTAATAAACATGGAACTGGCTTTTTCTCAGACATACTGGCTGCTATGCAATGGATTATAGAAATAAGAGATAAGAATAACATAAAAATTTTAGTGCTTCCTTTTGGAACCAACGCTTTTGACAAAGATTTCGATGTTTTAAGCTTGTCCTGCCAAAAGGTTTGGGAGCAAAATATATTTATAATCACTTCCACAGGAAACCTAGGTTCAAACGAATGCAGTATTACAAGTCCAGGTGTCAGTCCCCATGCTTTTACAGTTGCTGCAATGGAAATATCAGAAGGAGCTGCAAAGCCCCTTCCAGAAAGCGGAAGAGGTCCAACTATCAATAATATAGAAAAACCAGATTGCATTATGCCTGGAAAAAATATAGCCGCACTAAACTGCGATATAAACTATCTGCCTCAAGGGAAAAGATCCTATATGCCAACAAATACCTTGCCAGTTTTATATACCTCTGTATCAGGCACCTCAGCAGCTACATGCCTGGCGGCGGGAGATGCAGCACTTCTTTATCAAAAATTAAATGCGCTTACTCCAGATACTGCAAAAAGCATTTTAAAAAAATGTTGTATTTCGGTAAATCTCTTAAAACCTGTACAAGGCGCAGGAATATTAAGTGTTAAATATATAGAAGATATCCCAACCCCTGAACACAAATAATGTTTGGGGGCTTTATCTTTGTTTGACTTCATTAAATAGTGGGAATATTTTAGATGTGTGTGTAAACCAAATGGATTATGATATAATTATATTATCAATTTAAACAAGCCTATGGAGGTGATTTGGCAATGAACTTTTTTAGATATAAACCCGTTAGTGAAGAATTAGGAACCATAGAACTAGAGAATTTATTTATTATGCAGTACATGCCTGGAGCACCGGGAGATTATGTGAAGGTATACATATTAGGACTAAAAGCTTCACTAAGTCCAAGTTCCAATATGCTGTCAAATCAGATCATGGCAAAGACCCTGAACCTTTCAGAAAAGGCTGTAAAGGATGCCTGGAATTATTGGGAACAGCAAGGCATCATCAAAATATATGCATTAGACTATGGCAACGAAGATGATATAAGCGTAGAATTTTTAAGCATAAGAGAAATAAATAAAACAATGGATAAAAGCGAAAAGGTCACGGATAAATATTCTAATGATAGAATCATACATGCCATGGAAAAACCTAAAGTTTCCGAGATGTTTGAGTACATAAAGCGCATGACAGGGAGGCTTTTATCTCCCACAGATATGTTCATCTTTCTTGATTGGTTAGATGATTATAACTTCTCCCCAGAGCTGGTGCTTTTGCTGATTGAAGAATGTTATTCAAAAGACAAAAAGAACTTCAATTATATCAGCAAGGTTGCAAAAACTTGGTATAATAATGGCATCAATACTTTAGATAAGGCTAAAAACTATTTAGAAAAGCAGGACTATGTCATTATGTTTGACAAAATAAGCAAACTTTATGGTTCTGAAATATCAGAAGAAATGATGTCTAGCTTGCTTGATTGGATAAACGACTTTAAATTCGCTCCTGATCTAGCAATGCTTGTTGTTGAGGATTGCTATTCTAGGGGCAAAAAAGACTTAAGATATTTAAACTCAGTGGCATCAAAATGGTATAGTGAAAATATAAACAGTGTTGATTCAGCAAAAGAATATATGAAGAAGCATAAGGAAAAATGGCAAAAGTATGGTGTGGTCCTTAACTTCATCAAAATGGGCAGGCCTACAACCATTGAAGAGGAAATGCTCTACAAGTGGTTCTATACATATAATTTCACAGAAGATATTGTACTAAAGGCTTGTGCCGAAACCATAGCCACTACAAAGCCTTTGATTTCTAATATAGATAAGCATTTGAATAAATGGTATGAAAGTGGATTAAGAACTCTTCCTGATGTTGAAAGCTTTATTGCTTCAGGAAAAACCCAGAATACAAACAAACCAGCAAATACCAATGCCCCTAAAAAGAATAGCTTTAATAATTTTACAGGGCGTACCTATGATGCAAAGAAGCTTGAAGACATGCTTCTCAATAAAAGTCGAGGTGAATTAAGTGAGTAATATCATGCTTCATATCATGAATGACTATGAAAAGATAAGAGAAAAGAACAAACAAGAGCTAGAAAAAAGAAAAGCTCAAATATATATACAAATACCTCAAATGAAAGAGATAGATGATTCTTTAGTAAAATTAAGTATAGATATCACAAAAGCCATATTAAAGCAAACAGATGATGTAGATGAATTATTATTTAATCTGAAAAAGGCACAGCTTGATTTAAAAGTAGAAAAAGCTGAGCTTTTGGTGTCCCATAAATTTCCTAAGAATTATTTAGATATGAGATATGAATGCAATAAGTGCAATGATACAGGCTATATAGGAGAAAACAAATGCAGCTGTATTGTTCAAAAGACCATTGTGCATTCATACAAACAATCAAATCTTGGCGATCAGCTGGATAAAGAAAACTTTGATATGTTTAGAATGGACTACTATTCAGAAGTATCAGAAGATGGGAACCCTTCTCCAAGGGATAATATAAAAGATATTTATATGAAATGTATCCGATTTGCAAAGGACTTTGACAGCCACACAAACAATCTTTTCCTTATCGGAAGGCCAGGTCTTGGCAAAACTTTTCTTTGCAACTCAATGGCCAAAGATCTTTTAGATAATGGAAAATCAGTAATCTATCAAACTGCACCAGATTTAATAGACTTAGTTAGAAAATATCAATTTGATTTTAAAGCAGAGGATATTCACTCCGCTTTCCTTGATGAATTATATAACGCAGACCTCATCATCATAGATGATTTGGGCACCGAGCTAACAACTCAGTTTTCAGGGCTTGTTATTTATAATGTTTTAAACAAAAGGCTTTTAAATCATAAAAAGATCATCATATCAACGAATCTTACAGTAGAAGATATGACCAAAATCTACTCTGAAAGAATTTATTCAAGAATATTTGGCAACTTCACAATGTGCAAATTTTATGGTGACGATATAAGGTTCAAAAAGGATCAAAAGAAATCCAATGGGTAAGAAGGGTGGTACAGCCGCTTTTCTTACTCATTGGATTAATTATTTATTTTAATAGATATTTTAAAATTCTTGTAATATAATTAAAATATAGTTTAAAACGAGCAATTTGGAGTGATAAAAATGATCAATGAAGATAAAGTCTTTGATTTATTAGAAAGAATATATGTAGAACTACAGGAGACTAAAGCAGAGTTGAAAGAAACTAAAATAGAGTTAAAAGAAACTAAGACAGAATTAAAAGCTGATATCATAGAAAATAGAAAAGCGATTACTAAGCTTGAAACAAAAATCGAGAATGATCATGGACAAAAACTTGAAGCTTTATTTGATGGTCAAAAGCAAATTTTTGATAAGCTAGATGGCATAGAAAAAGAAGTTACAAAACACGAAGAATTTATAATGAAAAGGGTGAAATAAAAATGGCAGTCTAAAAATTAGAATCTCATTCTAGTTTTTAGACTGCCATTTTTATTTTAATTGTTCAACATAATATTGATTATTTCTATATCAGTGCCTTCCATACCTATTTTACCTACCCTGCCAAAGCTTTCTATGGTGGTTTCTATGCTATCCTTTACAAGTCCTTCGCCATTTTTAAAAACATTACCACTGGAGCTAAGCTGATGCCCCATAATGGCTGCATCTACCGCTGATGCGATTTTTGCAGCACAGGATGGCTTTGCTCCATCACATAGCATACCGCCTACATTTGCAATTGTATTGATTATGGTCCTAGATATATCTTCATAATCTCCACCATAAAGATATGTGATAGCTGCTCCGCTTCCAGCGGCAGCACTTACTGCGCCGCAATATGCAGATAGCTTTCCAATCAAATGTTTTTGGTGTATTGATGTTAAATTGCTAATTACCAAGGCTCTATATAGTTTGTCTTCAGTCACATTGAGCTCTTTTGCATACTCAATGACTGGAAGGGAAACTGTGATACCTTGATTTCCACTTCCTGAATTTATTACCACAGGCAGGGAACATCCGCTCATTCTAGCATCACTCCCTGCAGCAGCCTTCGCCTTTGCTCTTGTCTTTATGTCATCTCCAAAATATTTTAATAGTGTCTTTCCAACACAAGCACCATAGTTATTTTTAATTCCTTCTTCCGAAATAGCTGAATTCATAAGTATTTGGCTGGATATCACCTCACGAATATCCTCTAATCTTACAGTTTCTGCAAATTCAAAAATTTCTCTAATATTCAGAAGTGATTTATCTCCTATAAATGGTTTATCATTAGAAATTCCCTCATCACATTCAAAAATTATTTCTCCATTTTTTATCATCTTTACTATATTAGTATGAGATCCTTTTATATGAACCTCTGCAAAATTATCATCAGATATAGCCTTAGTAGATATATATAAATTTTCTACATCTTTTAAGTGATGGGCGGAGCAATAGTTGCTATTTAGCAGTCTGATCATTTCACTATTATCTTTCCCATTAAAATCTTCTAATACCTGTAACCCTTTGTCTGGATTTCCTCCAACAATGCCAGCAATTGCTGCTGCTTCGATCCCCTTAAGTCCACCTGTATTTGGTACCGTTACACCCTTTACATTTTTAATAATATTTCCACTGCACCATACCTCCATACTCTTTGGCATAGCGCCTAAAACTTCTCTCGCTTTCGCTGCACAGTAGGCTATTGCTATAGGTTCTGTGCACCCTAGGGCTTGTACTAATTCGCTTTTTAAAATTAATAAATAGTTATCATATAATTCCTTTGTCAACATTGAATCACTCCTCTGCTTATTTACTCTTTAAGCTAAAATAAGTAATAAAGAAAGTAAGAAAGTTCCGTTTTAACTCTATTTTTATATTAGCAGAGGGTAAATAATAAAGCAATAAACACTGCAATTTCTTACAGTGTTTAAATCTCAAAATGATCTTCATTTTATATAATGCTTTATTTGATCCACTGGTTTAAAACCAATCTTACTATATATCCTGCCTGCATCCATGTTGTCATATTGCAAATACACATTTTTATTTTCTTCTAATAACCTTCTACATAACTCCCAAACACAGCTTGTAGCCAATCCTCTGTTTTCAAAACCTCGCTTTGTAGCAACTCCCACTATTAAAGCCGCTCTATCTGTTTCAAACTCACTTTGGGCAACACATAGGATTTCTCCATCACTGCGAATGCATAATCCTCTGCCTCTTCCCCCTATCAATCTTTCTGTCATTACTTCTTTTGTGCTAAATGAAGTGAACACTTTTTCATATAGCCTTACTACTTCATCTAAATCCGAAACATTTAGATAATCAATCTCATATTTCGGCTGTTCCACTGTATAAAATTTTTCTGATGTTAATTCAGCGATAATGGCTCCGTCTATAACTGAAGTAAACAGTCCTTTATTCAAGAACTTGTCACAATAGGATCGAGGACTAATCAACGCTTTGAAATCCATAGTAGAAATACACTTTGAAAATCCGTTTATATCAAAATCACCCTTTGCATAAAACTGTATATTTCCAGATTTCCTTTTTAAAAGCACCGCTTTTAATTCCTTATTCGTATTCCATTCACCTACTATCTCATGGTAAAAAGGTTTTTTATTTTCAAATGCCAGAAGTATAAAGTAGTTACGAGGGATATCATTCATTACAAATTTATGAGCCTTTATATATTCTTCCTTCCATAGCTCTCTAATCAAAATTATATTCTCCTTTATTTTATTACCAAAGCAATTACTTCATGGTTTATATCCTAACCCTATGGTATCAAATTAGAAATTGAGAAGCAATATATCAATTGCTTCTCAATTATTCCTATATATTAGAATTTAAGTGAACCTATTTTGATTGGTTCACTTAAATACACTGATTCAGTTGAAATAATAAAGGATGTATTTAGAGGGCATGACGAACACGATGTCATTCATTATAAAGAAACAAATGATATGTCTAATTTTTATTAAATTGCTTCTGCAAATACGTAGAAATTTCATTTAACGCTTCATCCGATTTTTTTGTGATTTTATCCATTGAGAGGAACCCATGTGTAACACCTTTAAATCGAATAAAGGTTACATCCACATTTGCATCCTTTAATTTACTTCCATAAGCCTCACCCTCATCCCTCAGTGGATCAAATTCTGCTGTAATGATAAGAGTGTTAGGTAATCCCTTAAAATTTTCAGATAGCAAAGGAGAAGCATATTCATTTTTTCGATCTTCTGACTTTGGAATATATAAGGATATAAATTTCTCGAAGTTTTCTCTTGTAAGATTATAGTCCATACCAAAATTAGACCAAGATTTCGTGTTTAATTTATAAATATTTGTAGATGGGTATATTAGTATTTGGGAGGTTATGTGAGGACCCCCTTTATCACGTGCCATTTGAGAAACTGCAGCAGAAATATTCCCCCCTGCACTATCTCCTGCAATGCATATCCTACTGGCATCTCCATTTATACTCTTTGCATTTTCATAAATCCACTGGAGCACATTATACACATCATGGATCCCAGCTGGAAATGGATTTTCTGGTGCAAGACGATAATTTACAGAAACTACTATAGCATTTGAATTCTTCGAGAGCTTCCTGCAAATATTTTCATAGTCATCTATATTGCCGCTGACCCAACTGCCGCCATGAGAATAGATTATCAAAGGAAAATTACTGCCATTATCAGGTGTATAGATTCGTACAGGCACTTGATTTGATGCTGTTTTAATATCCATATTTTTTATATTTGAAAAAGGTATGGGCTTAGATTTAAATTTGCTTGTATTGTTATGTAATACTGCACGCATTTCATATATTGATTTTCCCTTAAGTGAAACAGGATGAAAATATTCTTCTATTTTTGACATCATACCAAAGGTTGCATCAAGCTTACCATATATAGTTGTAGTTGAATTTTTAACTATAAAAAAGCCACATGTCATGGCAAATAAGATAATAGCTAAAAAAATCCAAAATATTCGTTTTATATTCATTCAATAAACACCCCATTATTATATTAAACGAAACCATATACAAATATTCATTATATGCACAGAAAAAAACACTGCAATCTCTTGCAGTGTAAAAAGCTTTTAAATGGAGCTGGTGGGCGGATTCGAACCGTC
>JAUQXG010000079.1 GCA_030834765.1 Lutispora sp. | reverse complement strand
TTGGTAATTATATTGATATATACCCATCCTATGAATAGTGTGGGTATATATCAATTATAAGCATATTCTAAGATGAACTTCAAGTTTAGATAAAATCAGTTATTTGGCCACGTCTGCCTTTTTCCAGGAGCCAAGCAGTATGAATACCAGGGTAAAAAGAAGCAAGATAGAGATTTCTGTTCCAACTGAAAAAATGGTATCTCCATTTATTATTTTTTCTGATGCTTTTAACACCCAGGAGGTTGGCACAAAATCTCCAATTTTTCTTAATATATCTGGCATGATATCCCTTGACCAAAAGCATCCGCCAAGCATGCACATGGGTGTTGTTATAAAGGTATTTATTGCACCTGCTTGTCTCGTATCCTTTGAAATACTTGTAATAGCGATGCCAAGGGAAACACATACCAGTGAAAATATTGCATACAGTCCCAATATATTCAAGATGGAGGAGCCAAAGTCTGCATGAAAGATGAATTTCATGATTGAAAATATAAGCACAAGCTGGATTAAAAGTACCCCAAAGAAACTGAATACATTTTGAAGCATATAATTTCTTGGTGAGATGGGGCTTGAAAATATTCTGTAAAAGGTTTTGTTTCTCTTATCCTCAAGTATAAGCCGTGCTATATTATTTGATAAAAAAATCATACTCATGATTAAAAAGCCTAAACCTCGAAGAATGTTGCTGCTCTTATTCCCATTTGTTTTCACACTTTTGTAGGCAGCACTTACGCTTCCTTGGCTATAGTCCGTAAGTCCTTTGTAAAAAATGGCTTCGTTCCCCTTTGAAGCTATTCCAATATTTTTAGCAGCGTTAATAAAATTTTCTATATTATATTTTGCAGGCAGTGAGAT
Source organism: Lutispora sp. (assembly GCA_030834765.1). Taxonomy (GTDB): domain Bacteria; phylum Bacillota; class Clostridia; order Lutisporales; family Lutisporaceae; genus JAUQXG01. The sequence goes on along the minus strand of JAUQXG010000079.1, from coordinate 5,218 downwards.
GTTTGATTCCTTGATGCTATATCCTTTTATGAATGATTCCTTATTCTGAATTATATTACTTGTGAAGTTCTTGTTTATAACCATTATATAGTCAGCATCTGAATCTACTAAGGTTTTTTTAATATCTGCCTCATCAAGATATCTTACGGTATTTGTTTTTTCGATATGATCAATTAACATTTGAGTAAACTTTGTCTTATCATTGTCTATAATCCCAACTGTTATTTTGATTTCTCCCATTGAAATTGACATGGTAAAGGTTATAAAAATGATGGGAAATATAAACATCATCATTAGATTGCCTTTGTTTTTAAAGATTCTTTTTAAATTACTCATAAAAATGATCAATCTAAAACCCTCCTTCCAAAGCCAGCGACTATGAAAAATATCATCACGGTGATTACAATAAGCCCTATAATGCAAGCTTGGGTTTGATGCATGGAGCCATCATAGATTGTATTAAACATTGCAGTTTGAAACATTTTATTTGGCACAAAGGCCACTAACTTATCAAATATAATTCCGTTGAAGTTTATTTTTACATATCCACCACTGATAAAGGTTAGAAAAACTGTTAAAATATTAAGGAATGTCCCAGATTTTTTCTCATCATTTGTAATTACATATGCCATGATTCCAAGGCCAGTGACAAAAACTGAGAACAAACTGCTTAGAAATAAAACCATTGGAATATTTGAGCCCCAGTTTACATGATAAGCATATTTTGTAAATACTATTAATAGGATTGCTTCTAGCAATAATGTGGCGATCGTTCCTAGGGTTTTGCCTAAATAATTTATATATGCCTTTGTGGGGGAGCTTTTTATTCTAATATAGGTATTCTCGAATTTATCCTCTGCCATTGCATAGCTTGCAAAGAGGGTTCCATACATAAGTGACACTGCAAGCATTGTAACGGCATAATAATCTATTGCTCTTGGAATATTTCCCTTAGCTGTTATGGGCATATCCATTATGCTTTTGTCTTGAATAAACTTTTGATTGCTTAAATCTGCATTCATTTTATACATCACTTCCATGGTATTTACCCTATTTATAAAACTCTCTACAATACTTTTTACAACTGATACATGAAGCTCATTTAACGGGCTTTCATACACTTCAATAACAGCTTTTTTTTCATTGCTAATGCTACCTGAAAAATCATTTTTAATATATATTAGGGCTTCAACTTTTTTTTCGTTTATAAGCTTTATTCCATCTTCATAGGACTTTTCTTCCCTGACATCAATGAAGTATTTTATATCATCTATATTTAAAAAAGCATCAAATTCCTTTGATATTGCTCCTTTATCCTCATTTACATAGGCAACACTGATTTTATCTAAGGTTTTAGGCGAATCTGCGCTGTTGAGTGCTGTTCCAATTATCAAAATCAGTAATATTGGAAGGCCTAGGGTAAGAAGAATGGATTTTTTGTCTCTGAAATTTCTGATCATAGTGTAATAGGCTATATGAAAAATCTTCATAGATGCGTTCACTCCTTTCTTAATCCCTTAAGGTTCTTCCGGTAAGTGTTAAGAAAACTCCTTCAAGTGTTGGTTTATCTATACTTAAAGAAATTATTTCACAATCTGTGCTGGATATGGCATCAATTATTTTTCCTAAGGTTTTGCTATTCTTTTGGGATATGACACTGATGGTTTTGCCCTTCATTGTGCAGTCCTTAACTCCATTAATTTTTTTGATATGATCTACTACAGTATAGTTCATTCCAGAAAGCTCGAAAGTTGTCTTTTCTTCAAAGGCTATTAGACCTTTCAGCTCATCTTTTGTTCCCTTTGCTATGACCTTCCCATGATCCATGATTGTAATATATGTGCAAAGCTCTTCAACCTCTTCCATGTAATGAGAAGTATATATGATGGTTGAGCCCATTTCATTAAGCTTTCTAATGGATTTCAGTATATGGTTTCTGGATTGAGGGTCAATACCCACCGTTGGCTCATCCATGATGATAAGTTTTGGATGATGAACGATGGCACAGGCGATATTTAATCTTCTTTTCATTCCTCCAGAAAACCTTTTAGTCAACTCATGTCTTTTATCCCAAAGTCCAGTAAAATGAAGTGCTTCTTCTACGCTGTCCTTAAGGAATCCATCCCGAAGTCCATATAACCTTCCAAAGAAAGTTGCATTTTCATAGGCGGTCATATCTTCATACAACGCAATGTCTTGGGGCACAATTCCTATGTCTTTCTTAATTTCCATTTCATAGGATTTTATGTTCTTGCCGAAAATTGTAATTTCTCCTCCATCTATTTTGGCAAGCCCGATTATGGTATTTATAGTTGTTGTTTTGCCTGCCCCATTTGGTCCTAACAGCCCAAATATTTCTCCTTCTTTTATAGAAATATTTACATTATCCACTGCGATATTGCCATTAAATCTTTTAACCAAGTTTTTAATCTCAAGGATCATTGTGTATCACCTCTGCATTTTATTTGGATAGGATCAATCTTTAATTTCATATTAAATCTTTTTCCTATATTTTAAAAGTGAATAAAATAATCATATAGATATGACAAATGTCATAAAAAAGTACTGGGTACTTAATGCGCCCACTTGAATTTTATTTTTTTCAACTAAGCCAATAAAAAGATATGTACTATGGTAAAAAATATGGATATAATAGAATTGAGGTGATGCAAATGGAAGAGAAAATATATGACCTGTTAGCAAAATTATACTCAGATATGAATAATCAATTTAGCGAAGTTAAGCAAGATATTAATGAAATAAAGCAAGATGTAACAGACTTAAAGCAAGATGTAACAGGCTTAAAGCAAGACGTAACAGGCTTAAAGCAAGACATATCCAAGATAGGGGCAAAACTTGACGGAGAAATATCCGATAAACTAAAAATAATGGCTGATGAGCAGTCCGTAATGCGAAAAGATATCGTAGAAATAAAAGGTCAAATACATATAAACAATGTGAAAATAGATGATCTAACAGATGCAGTAAATTTACTACATAGCAAAACAGAAAAACATGATACAGATATTGTAAAATTAAAACAAGCAAAGTAAGAAATATCGCTTTTTATAAGAGCGATATTTTTCTATTTTATGGAAAAGATATAAAGGGTTTATGGACATATGATACATAAAGCCATATGATATAAGTAGATGGCATATCCTTATAACTGAAGAATATAAAGGAATGGAGTTAAGGATATGAATGATGATAAGAGGGTGAAATTCATGAATATAATAATTAAAGAAAAATCAATAAGCTCAACTAAACAAGAATTTCCAAGCGTTTTCAGACAAGCATTAAAAGGTTTTGAAATCATTACAGGCAATCAGAAAAGCAATGATAATCAAACAGTATCAATCATATCAACAAAACTTTTTGAAGACATTATTGATAAAGCATATAAATTTAATCCTGTAGTAGAGTCTGATGAAGACGGATTGGGATATACCGTAGCCTTAGATGAAGTAATGGTATTTGGCGATGGTGATACACTAGAGGAAGCCTTTTTTGATTTAGCTGAAAACTTAATAAAATATGCCATTCTGTATCTTGAAAAGATAGACTTTTATATGCAGATAGAAAATAGAAAAGACCATTATCCTTATCTTAGAAGAATTGCTAAATGTAAGAATAAGAATGAAGCATTGGAGGTTATATTGGAATGCCGTACAGATTTACAACAGGAGATATTAAAAAAATAGTAAAAAGAATAGGTCTTCAAAAGATCAGAGACAAAGTATGGAGTGGCACAGACAGTAACGGTCAATTTCTTCAGACCTATATACATGATCGTGAAGATGGCATTCAAATAAAGACGGGAACAGCAAAAAGACAAGCCCAACAAATGGGCTTTATTGATTTAGAAGATATGAAGGATTTTCTAAATAATAATAAACGTAAGAGATAAAGTTTAAAATGAAAGAACAGGAAGAACAAAAATGAAGAGAGTATTAACATTTCTTTTGACAGTTATTGCTTCTTGTTGATATTTAATTTTAAAAAAGGACGAACCTTGTCTTCATAAACCCTAATGATGTAGAATGATATTATATACAAAACCAGAAAGTCAATTCACTTATAAAGAGGTGTGTAGATGACAAAGAGATATATAATAGCTTTAGATCAAGGAACTACAAGCTCTAGGGCCATGGTCTTCGACAGGAAGAAAAAAGAAATCATATCCATGAAAAGCAAATTATTGAGACAAATTTATCCTAACCCTGGATGGGTTGAACATGACCCAGAAGAGATATGGGCAGGGCAGCTGGAAGTGATGAGAGATGCTGTGAGAGACTCTCTTGTTAAGCTTGAGGATATAGCTTGTATTGGTATTACAAATCAAAGAGAAACTGTAGTAGTTTGGGATAAAAATACAGGCAGACCAATACATAATGCAATTGTGTGGCAGTGCCGAAGAACAGCAGCCATATGCGATGAATTAAAGAGTCGAGGGCTGCAAAGCATCATACAAAAAAAGACTGGTTTAGTTTTGGATGCTTATTTTTCTGGCACAAAGATAAAGTGGATACTTGATCATGTAGAAGGTGCAAGAGAAAAGGCGATGTCAGGAGACTTGCTTGCAGGCACCATCGATACATGGCTCATATGGAAGCTGACAGGCGGCAAAGTCCATGCTACAGATTATTCTAATGCATCAAGAACTATGCTTTTTAATATCAATAAACTGGAGTGGGATGAAGAGCTTTTAAAGGAATTAGATATACCAAAATCATTATTGCCAAAAGTTGTTCCATCATCAGGAGTAATCGGAGAGACGGAAGAAACTGTACTTGGAGTTAGAATTCCTATAAGTGGAGTGGCAGGGGATCAACAGGCAGCATTGTTTGGTCAGGCCTGCTTTGATATAGGATCTGCAAAAAATACTTATGGAACCGGATGCTTCATACTTATGAACACTGGAGAAAAGCCAGTACAATCGAAAAACAATCTTCTTACCACCATAGCATGGTTTATAGATGGCAAGGTTGAATATGCGTTGGAGGGAAGTGTTTTTAATGCAGGTTCTGCAATTCAATGGCTAAGGGATGAGCTAAAAATAATAGAAAATGCCGGAGCAGCAGAAATAGAGGCACAAAAAGTTGTCGATACAGGAGGCGTATATATTGTACCAGCCTTCACTGGACTTGGAGCACCATATTGGGACATGTATGCAAGAGGTATAATCGTTGGAATAACAAGGGGTACCTCCAGAGAA
>JAUQXG010000078.1 GCA_030834765.1 Lutispora sp. | reverse complement strand
AGAAAAAATATGGGTCGATGCAAAATCTATCCCGGTTGACAATGATGACCAAGTGCTGTTATAATATGGATGTGATGATATTTGACAATTATAAAATATCATTATCGTTATCCATTTAGAGAGCGAGTAACCTCTCGTCCCTATGTGGGACGAGAGGTTTTTTTATATTGAAATATGATTAAAATTTTGCTGCAATTAAATAATTGCAAGAAGCAATCGTATATGACAGTTTAATTATTTTATTTTTGAAGGGGGCATATTTGTGGTGTTAGAGGAGCTTCATCCAGCATTGAAGGGAATTATTCCAATAATTGAGGGTATAGCAAAGACCTTTGGGAAGAATTGTGAAGTAGTTTTGCATGATATTCATAACCCTCAAAATTCAATTATAGCTATTGCAAATGGACATGTAACAGGGAGAACAGTAGGCGGACCCATGAGTGAATATGGTCTTTCTGCAATTAGAAAAGGCGAGTACGATACAAATAAAGTTAATTTTTTAAAAAAAACTTCTGATGGAAGAATACTTAAATCTTCGTCATTATTCATTAAAGATGAAAATGGTAAAGTAATTGGTTTTCTATGTATAAACTTTGATATTTCTGAATTTTCAATAGTTAAAAATCTTTTAAATGATTTCATATCTGTATCAGATGGAATGTTAATAGAAAATAGTTCAGAAGAAAGCTTTGGTTCCAATATAAATGATGTGTTAAACAGTATTGTAAATAGAACTTTAGACTCTTTAGGAAAACCTGTTGCTTTTATGTCAAAAGACGAAAAAGTAAATATAGTCGAGCTTTTAGATGAAAAAGGTGTATTTTTAATTAAGGGAGCCATTGACTATGTGGCAAAGGTATTATGTGTTTCTAGATACACAATTTATAACTATCTGGATGAAATTAGAGTAAATCAACAATAGGAGGCTATAGTTTGAAAAAGGCAAAGCCAAAAGGCTACGCCTCTATCAATTTGATTTTTATGCTAAAGCGTTATATATAACGCTAAGCTGCAAGAAAGGAGAAAAAATGAAAAAAGAAATAATCAGTACAACAAATGCGCCTGCTGCAATAGGTCCATATTCTCAGGCTACAAAGCTTGGGAATCTAATTTTTACATCAGGTCAAATCCCTTTGGTACCATCTACAGGACAAATAGTGGAGGGTGATGTTCAAACACAGACAAAACAGTCATTGGAGAATTTAAAAGCAATATTAGAATCCCAAGGGACAACACTGGATAATGTATTGAAAACCACAGTGTTTATTAAAGATATGAATGATTTCTCTAAAATTAATGAAATTTATGGTCAATATTTTACTAGTAATCAACCATCAAGATCTTGTGTGGAGGTTGCTAGACTACCAAAGGATGTTTTGGTAGAAATTGAAGCAATCGCATATATATAAGAATGGGAAAACCCTGGGAGAAAAATCTCCTAGGGTTTTTTTCTAAAATTAAATATCTTTTTATTTATAAATATGGATGATTTATACTTTCTATTTTTTCTTCTATAGAATCTTAATATTGCTATAAATATCATCCAGATTAAAAAAATGACGATTAATAGAATAACTAATACTAGAAGCTTCTTTATTAAGCTTATCTTAGGTTTTTCCACATCTTCAGCCGATATAAGATCTGCTTTACCAATTTGTATATTACCAACAGAATAAGTGATACTTCCTAAAATATCTCCTTTTTTTATAGGGGCTTTGATAGGTTGATTTTTAACGATTTTGCTTTGTATTGCTGCTTTATCAGATTCTGCTGCAAGAAATTGAAGATCTTCATTTGCAAGAAGATTGATAGATTTATCAACATTCTCTAATTTTACAGTATCAATAATCTGACCTTTTTCTAAAAGCTTCATATGTTCAAAGTTATTAAACCCATATTCAAAAAGTGCTTTGGTGTCATCATATATATTAGAACCGTTAGCGCCATTAATTCCGAGCACTACTGAGATTATCTCTACGTCCTCTTTTTTTGCGCTAGATACAAAGCAGTGTTGAGCCTTTAATGTATAACCTGTCTTTATACCATTGCAAAACTCATATCTTTGGGACTTATTAATCTTCCATATCATTTTATTTGAGTTCGTAATATAATTTCTTTCAGGCTGCTTACTTGTAGCAGGTATGGTGTAATTCACGGTGTTTACGACTTCACGAAATTTTGGAAGAGTCATACCGTACCTTGCCATGATTGCAAGATCCCTAGCTGTAGTTACATGATCCTCATATGTACTATCTAAACCATTGGGATTTTGAAAATTTGTGTTCGTAGCACCGAGCTCCTTAGCTTTATCGTTCATCATTTGAGCAAACTTAGCAGATGCTTCTTTACCAGAAAGATTTGTCAAATGCTCTGCGATGGCCACCGCAGCATCGTTTGCAGACTCAAGCATGAGTGCATATAAAAGTTGTTCAAAAGTCAATTCTTCGCCAGCTATAAGTGATATTTGGCTGCTGCCTTTTTCAATAAGCTTACCAGGATTTTCACTGATCGTAACAACTTCATCAAATTTTCCATGCTCAATCGCAAGTATTGCAGTCATAATCTTTGTTGTGCTTGCTGGTGGTCTTTTTTCATCAGCATTTTTTTCAAATAATACCTTGCCTGATTTTGCATCTATTAAAATAGCAGACGGTGCTGCTACATTTGGCTCTGCCCAACAAAAGATAAAACTAGAAAATATAAACGCAAGTATTGAAGCCAAAAGTAGACGTTTTTTCATCAGTACCTCCTTTCATTAGTGCTTAATAAACAATATTATACATTATATCACAAATTTCAAAAAAAATGTAGAAGATAATTATTAGTACATGGTAATATATAGGTATTATGATTAACATTTCCTATTGATTGGAGGAATGTATATGTGGTTTTTATCAAAAAGAGAAAAGATTTTAGTAGGCATAATCGCTTTACTTGTAGTAATTGTATGCGGTACCTTTTATATGAACAAAGTCGATTATGGAGAAACAATAGTAACAAGTTCAAATGAGAAAGATGTAAAAGAAGAAGTAGATGTGCTAAATGAGGAGAATAAAACGGTAGGACCTCCAGATATGGCAGTTTATATTATCGGCGCAGTAAAAAATCCAGGTGTATATAAAATATCTACTGGAATAAGGTTGTCAGAATTGATTGTTCTAGCAGGTGGAGCGCTTTCAGATGCTGACCTAAACAGATTAAACCTAGCAAAAAAACTTACAGATGAGGATAAGGTATATATACCCAAAATAGGAGAGAAAATAGAAGATATGCAGATGAGCTCTACAGATAATTTAGATATTACCACGACTTCCAATAGCCAAAGTGTATCTTCAAAAATTAACATAAATACTGCAACGGCTTCCCAGCTTGATACATTGCCAGGGATAGGTCCTACCTATGCTCAAAATATTATTGATTATAGAAATGCAAACGGCAAATTTAAAAGTATAGAAGGGATAAAAGAGGTAGCAGGAATAGGAGCTAAGCGCTTTGATGCCATAAAGGATATGATTACGATAGAATGATAATATGATATAATTGATTTATAAAACAAATCAATTATATCACTAATCTCCAATCGCTGAGTTTAAGCAAGGCTTCGTGTCTTACTAAAATTCATGGTTAGAGATTACTAACGAAAGAAGGTGACCGAGTTGGAGGATAAGAAGGTTCGACTTACCCAAATGACAAGAAGCTCTGGCTGAGCTGCCAAAATTGGTCCTGATGACCTGGCGCAGGTTCTGTGTCAGCTGCCGAAGTTTCATGACGATAAATTAATAGTAGGATTAGAAACATCTGATGATGCTGCTGTATATAAATTAAATGATGATAGTGCTGCCATATTAACTCTGGATTTTTTTACACCAGTTGTGGATGATCCTTATACCTTTGGACAGATCGCAGCTACAAATTCCCTAAGTGATGTTTATGCTATGGGAGGTACTCCTGTTACAGCTATGAATATTGTTTGCTTTCCAACCTGCATCTCCATGGACATATTAAAAGACATATTAAAGGGCGGAGCAGATAAGGTTATGGAAGCAGGAGCTGTGCTGGTGGGCGGACATAGCGTAGATGATAATGAGCCTAAATACGGCTTATCAGTTATGGGCCTTGTACATCCCGATAGAATTACTGCAAATGCAGGAGCGAAAGTTGGAGATGTTTTGATTTTGACAAAGCCTCTTGGTGTAGGCATATTAAATACTGCTATAAAAGCGGATATGCTTGATAGAGATATATATGAAAAAGCTGTTTTTAACATGTCATACCTAAACAAAGATGCCTGTGAAGCCATGGTTAAGGTAGAAGCAAAAGGATGCACAGATATTACAGGCTTTGGTCTTTTAGGTCACGCCTGTGAGATGGCAGAAGGCAGCAATGTTACCATAGAGCTATGGGCGGATTATGTTCCAATCATCAAAGAAAGTATAGACCTAGCGAAAATTGGGGTTATCCCTGCGGGAACCTATAAAAATCAAGAATTTCTCAAAGAAAAAGTAAATTTTATAAATGAAATAAAGCAGGAAATGAAAGATATCATGTATGACCCTCAGACCTCGGGAGGGCTTCTGATTTCAATCCCAGAAAGTAGATCCATTGAGTTAATGGATTTATTAAAAAAGAAAAATAAGACAGACTTTAATATTATAGGTAGAGTGAAGGAGAAATCAGCGTACCCCATAGAAGTATTGTGATTTCGTCTTTATCGATTTAATTTATTGCGGCATAGCTGGAGGAAGAAATGAATATGAAAAGCAAAAGAGATATTTTAAGTGCTATCCCATCCGTAGATGAACTTTTAAAGAATCAAGAAATTGAGAAACTCATATTTATATATTCAAGAAAAGTTGTAGTGGATGGAATAAGAGAATATTTAGCTGAGTTTAGAAAGCATATAGTGGCCCTAGATGAAAAAGCCATTGATGATATGATGTATGACGAAAGCATGCTTATAAAAGGTATTGCAGAGCAAGTAAATACTTCTATGAAAAACAATTTGATTCATGTTGTCAATGCTACAGGAGTTGTGCTTCATACAAATTTAGGCAGAGCTTTGCTAAGCCCCAAAATAAAAGATGATTTGTGGGAGGTTGCATCACATTTTTCCAACCTGGAAATGAATGTTGCAGAAGGTACAAGAGGCTCAAGATATTCACATGTAGAAAAGCTGATTTGTAAGCTGACAGGCGCGGAATCAGCTATGGCTGTCAATAATAATGCAGCAGCTGTCATGCTGGTTTTAAGCTCTATGGCAAAGTCGAAAGAAGTAGTGGTATCAAGAGGGCAATTGGTTGAAATTGGTGGTTCATTCAGAGTGCCAGAGGTGATGGAGCAAAGTGGTGCATATTTAAAGGAAGTGGGATCAACCAATAAAACACATCTTATTGATTATGAGAAAGCAGTGAATGAGAATACAGCAGCATTGATGAAAGTTCACACCAGTAATTATAGAATATGTGGATTTACAAAGGAAGTAGAATCAGAAGATTTAGTGGCACTAGGAAAAAAACTAGGACTTCCTGTTATCGAAGATTTAGGAAGTGGGGTACTCCT
>JAUQXG010000077.1 GCA_030834765.1 Lutispora sp. | reverse complement strand
GACCCAGTTGCCTACTACAAAGACTTTATGAGAAGAAGCGGAGAAAACTTATTATCCCAGAGGTTAGAGAAAAAACTTGCTGAATTTCTATGCAATTACACTGCACAAGTTATGGAATCCCATAGAATAGATATAGAAGACCTTGCACCAATCATCTATTTAAAGTATAAAATACATGGAATCGATGAAAAAATTCCAGTAAAACATATTGTCATAGATGAAGCCCAGGACTTTTCTGTATTTCAACTTTATGTGCTGAAAAAGATCATAAAGGACAGCTCTTTCACCATCTTAGGCGATTTAGCTCAGGGGATACATTCCTATAGAGGAACCAGAGACTGGAAGGATTTGATTGAAAATGTCTTTGATGAAGGGAAATGTAAGCTTTTGTATCTCGAACAAACATATCGAACTACGGTAGAGATTGCAGAAGCTGCCAACAAGGTTATTGAAAAGCTTCATGATGCAAGGCTAAAGCCGGCAAAACCGGTGATTAGACATGGGGAACAAGTAAAGCTGATGAAAATGAATCATATGCAGGAAATTGCTGAGGATATAAAAATCAAGATAGTGGAATTTAAAGCCCAAGGCTATAAATCTATTGCAGTAATTTGTAAAACCATAGATGAGTGCAAGCTGCTACTGCCACTTTTAAGCAAAGCCAATACGGGTGCGTATATCATTACTGGAAAAGAAAAAGAATATAAAAGCGGAATGGTAATTGTACCCTCCTATCTTGCCAAAGGACTTGAATTTGATGCTGTCCTGATTTTGGATGCAGGAAAAGAAAAATATTCCACAGAGGAGCTTGATGCAAAGCTTTTATATGTAGCCATGACCAGAGCCTTGCACGAACTTTATATATATTATATAAATGAAATATCTGAATTATTAGCAGATGTTTAGAAAGGGAAAATAAATGCTAAAATATTTGAAAGAATTAAATGATAGAGCCAATGCTGGAGATGAGGAAGCCAAAAAGGATATGCATGAAATAATGGAATGCTTAAGCTCCATGGATGATGATAGAGTTGCCAATTGCATTATTTTAATGAAAGAAAAGATACCTGTTCTTGAAAACCAAGTAGCTATATTGATAAAAAAGTATGTTGTAAATCAGGATAGGGGTTTAGAAAAGTTGAGTAAGGAAGAAGTTGAACTGATAGAATTTTTGCGAATGCATTTAAAAGATTAGGGAGAATAGAGAAATCCTGTATAACAAGGGACCGCTGGAATTCATGAAAAACATGAAGGAGGGTGGTCCTTTCTTATCTACAATAAAGCACATGGAAATATTGAATTCGACATTGCTATTTACTGGGTAGTTCGGTAAAATAAAGTATAGGAAGAGTTTTCCTGCCTTGTATTATCTAGGATTCATCCATTGGAACAAATATATGATAACTAGGTGGTGAATGAGTTTTGAAGAATAAAATGGGCGTATCCTCATGGTCGAATTTTAGAAATGGAATCAGTCCCCGGAAAGAAGCAAGGCGAATAGCAGTGATTTATGGGGTTGTTGGCATAACATGGATTTTATTATCAGATAAAGTATTAAGCAGTGTCATAACAAATGATGAAATATATAAGCAAATGCAAACCATAAAAGGTTGGTTCTATGTTATAGCCACAGTTGCAATGGTATATGTCTTAGTTTATAATCGTTTAAGACTTTTAAAGATCACTTCAGATAAAGTGCTGTCGGCTTATGATGAAATTTCTGCTGTAGAAGAAGAACTGAGAGTACAATATGAAGAATTGGAAAGTCATAGAGATGCTTTAGTCATCAGCGATCAGCGGTATAAGTTGATTGTGGATGGAGCCAATGATGGGATATGGGATTGGGATATTTTTAAAAATGTATACTATTTCTCTGCTAAATGGAAGAAGAACTTTGGATATACGGATGAAGATCTAGAAAATTCTTTTGACACATGGAAGAGCTTATTACATGAGGATGACCGTGAATCTTCATTGAAAACAGTAGATCAATATTTAAAATCCAAAGATGGAATCTATCAGCAGAACTATCGCCTTCGAAGAAAAGATGGTGCTTATAGATGGGTTCTAAGCAGAGGAATTGCTATTTGGGATGAAAATGGCAATGCAATCCGCATGGCAGGCTCTCATACCGACATTACAGAGATAAAAGATCTGGAGAATAAACTGGAGATTATGGCCTTTTGTGATGAATTAACAGGTTTACCAAATAGGTTTTCCTTTGAAAGCAAAATGCAATCGATTATCGACCATATGGAAATAGGTGAAAAATTTGCATTGATCTATATTGATGTAGATAATTTTAAACATATAAATGATACTTTAGGACATTCCTCTGGAGATTTATTGTTAAAGTATTTAGCCAGTATTTTAAAATATCAAATAAAAGGACCTGATTTTGTTGCAAGAATAAGCGGAGACGAATTTGCTATCGTCTTTCTAAACGTGAAAAGTAAAGAAGGAATTATTGAAAAGCTGAATGAATTGAATAAGTACTTGCAAAGGCCCTGGAAATTAGGAGTTCAAGAGTTTTATATTTCTTTTAGTATGGGCATAGCCCTTTATCCAGAGCATGGCAATGATTTACTCACACTGCTGAAAAATGCAGATACCGCAATGTTTTGTGTGAAAGATATGGGGAAGGATGATCATTGTTTTTATACGCCAGGGATGAATGAGAAAGCAGTAAAATATGCACAAATTGTAAATCAGCTGAGGAGTGCTATAAAAAACGAAGAATTTGTTTTATACTATCAGCCCCAAATCAATGTAAAAACGGGGAAGATGGAAGGAATGGAAGCGCTGATACGCTGGATTCATCCTGAAATGGGATTTGTTTCTCCTGGAGAATTTATTCCTATTGCAGAAGAATCAGGGCTTATTAAGAATATTGATATGTGGGTACTCAGAACGGTCTGTGAGCAGCAAAGAAAATGGAAAGAGGAAGGCTATGATATACTAAATGTTTCTTTAAACCTTTCAGGCAGGAGTATTACAAATTTATCCTTACCTCAAGATATCAAAACCACCATTCATGCTTATGATATTGAATGCTGTGATATAGGTATTGAAATTACAGAAACTGCAATCATGTCTGATGTGGATATAGCAATGGAAGTATTACATCAAATAAAGAATCTAGGAATTAAGATTTCATTAGATGATTTTGGTACAGGCTATTCATCTCTGAACTATTTGCAAAAGCTGCCTATTGATACTGTAAAAATGGATCGGGGCTTTTTAAATCAAATTACAGAGGTCCATAGAGATCGGGTTATTGTACAATCTATTATACAGCTATCTCATAATTTAAATTTGAAAGTAGTTGCCGAAGGGGTAGAAGCAGCAGAGCAGGTAGAGCTGTTAAAAGAGCTGGAATGCAATATCATACAAGGCTATTACTATAGCAGACCCATACCCGCAGAGCAAATACAAACCTCATTACTGAAGAAATAAAAATAAAGAAAGGAATGATGAATATGTCTTTTCAATGGAAAGAGCGTTATAACCTAGGCATAGCGGAGATTGATTCACAGCACAAAAAACTTTTTGAAATAGGGTCAAGAGTTTATGAACTTGCAATTTCAAATGATTCTTATGATCATTACGACGAGGTTTTAGGAATGTTAAATGAACTCCTTGAATATACTGAATATCACTTCAATTATGAAGAAGAGATTATGAAAAAATATAATTATGTTGAATTTAACCAGCAAAAAGAGGATCATGAATATTATGTGCAAAAAATTAAAAGTATTGCATCAAAAGACATTGATGCAGACCAGCAAAAAGCAATTATAGAGATTGTTGACTTCTTATCAGAATGGATCAGCAGTCATATTATATTCTCAGACCGAAAATATGCAATGTTTTTCAAAGAAAAAGGTATTGTATTATAAGCATTTGTGAAAGTGAGGGTGTAAATATGGGAAACACAGAATTAATGACAGGAAATGAAGCGGTTTCTAGAGGCTTTTGGGAAAATGGCGGTATTTTTGCTGCAAGCTATCCTGGATCTCCTACAGTAGAAATACTTGAAAGCATGAAAAAGTATTCAGAAATAGAAGCAAGGTGGGCCCCTAATGAAAAAGTTGCATTAGAGATGAGCATTGGAGCTTCCATGGCTGGCGGCAGAACAATGGTTTCTATGAAGCATGTAGGAATCAACATCGCAGCAGACCCCTTTATGACTTTCACTCAAATAAGAACAAAAGGCGGATTTGTTCTAGTAATAGGAGATGACCCAGGACTAAACAGCTCGCAAAACGAGCAAGACAGCAGGTTTTGGGGAAAGTTCGCCAACATTCCAGTATTAGAGCCAAGCAATCCTCAGGAAATAAAGGATTATACAAAATTAGCTCTAAACCTAAGTGAAGAATTTGGTACACCTGTACTTTTAAAATTGACCACTACGCTATGCCATGGCAGAGCGCCAGTACAGCTGGGAGAAAGAACAGAAGCTGTAGTGGAGGGATTTGTTGAGGATCAAGGAAGATTTTGTATGCTTCCTCCATATGCCAATAAACAGCAGTATTTTATGCAGGAGAGAATTCAGAAATTAAGGGAATATAATAATTCAACAAGTATAAATGCTTTAACAGAAAAAGCAGATGCTGATACTTTAATCATTACCAGCGGTGTATCCTATCAATATCTTTTAGAGACACAGCCTAATGCTTCGATTCTAAAGCTGGCTATGGTTTATCCTCTTCCTATTGAAAAAATACAGGAGCTTTCTAGCAAATATAAAAAAATTATTGTGGTAGAAGAATTAATGCCTTTTATAGAAGAGATATTGAAAGCAAATGGAATAAAAGCAGAAGGCAAGAGATTCTTTCCATTCACAGGAGAATTAACCACAGAAATCATAAGAAAAGGACTTTATGAAGCAGGAATCCTAGAAGAAAAACCAGTGATAAATGAAAAAAATATTCAAATTCCTCCAAGAACTCCAATGCTTTGTGCAGGATGTCCTCATAGGCCTGTATTTCATATTTTAAAGAAGGCAAAAGCTGTAGTCATGGGTGATATAGGCTGTTATTCATTAGGAATATTAGAGCCATTTGAAGTACTAAAAACAAATATCAGTATGGGAGCTTCTCTTGGTATGGTCCAAGGTGTAGCTTCTACTTTAAGAAAAGCGGGGAAGTCTGAGCCTTTGGTGGCAATGATAGGAGATGGAACCTTCTTTCACTCAGGAATGACTGGAATGGTGGAGCTGTCAAAGACAAAGGATAATATTACTGTAATCGTCATGGATAATCGAACCACAGCAATGACTGGGGGACAATTTACTCCAACTACAGGTGAATATTTAGAAGGAAAAGGCGATCATACAATCAGTATTAAAGGTATCCTTGAAGCCTTTGGAATAAAAGATATCACGGTGCTAGATCAATTTAAATATAAGGAAACGAAAGAAACCATGTTAGCAGCAATGAAACGAGAGGGTCTTTCTATCATCATCACAACAAGACCTTGTGCATTGAACTTTAAAATTAAAGAGCCTTATTTCTATGTAGATCAAGAGATATGCATAAGCTGCCGAAGCTGCATAGGGGTGAACTGTCCTCCCATATCCATGAAGCAGTATGAAGGGAAGGATAAGAAGAATTCTTATATCAATCCAGATATGTGTGTAGGCTGTTCTGTCTGTTCCCAGGTCTGTCCAGTAGGAGCTATTAAAAGAAGCCAAAAGGAGGAAGCATAGTATGGGTACAACAAATATATTGATTGCAGGAGTCGGAGGACAAGGGCTAGTGCTTTCAACTCGTATCATCAGCTATGCAGCATTTAAAGAAGGCTTTGACATAAAAAGTGGAGATGTAATTGGTCTTTCTCAAAGAGGCGGTACTGTATGGGGAAGTGTAAGATTTGGGAAAGAAGTGCACTCGCCTATTATACCAAATGGAGAAGCGGATATTCTGCTTGGCTTGGAAGAATTAGAGTCATTGAGATGGCTGCATTTGATGAGAAAAAATGCCCATATCATTATCAATAAGCAAAATATATTTCCAAATAGAGTATTGATAGAAAAAGAAGAATATCCAAAAGATATTGTAGCAGATTTAAAAAGCAAAGGTTTTCAAGTGGATTCTGTGGATGCAAGAGAAATTGCAAGGACAGCAGGTAATGTGAAGACGGAAAATATCGTGCTCTTAGGAAGATTATCTAAACTTTTGCCTATCAAATATGAAACTTGGATAGAAACCATAAAGGAAAATGTACCTGCAAAGACAGTAGATATAAACATCATCGCATTTAATAAAAGCAGAGAATAAGTTTAAGGATGCAACACATTATTTTAAAATGTTGCATCCTTAAATTTATATATGTATGATATAATCATTCTTTTTTTCAATGGAAACTGAACTTCAGTTAACCAGGCCTGCAAATACTTATTATCGACGTTATTTACTATTTTGTTTTAATACGTTTACTTTCCGTTGTATTCTTCATGCAATAACGTCAGATTACTGCCATCTTTGTTAACACGGTAATCAGCTATGTAATTATAGTGACCAGCCCAACTGTCGCCCTCACTATACCCGTGGACAGCAGCGGTAAATGCGACATAATCATTGTCTATTTTAATATCGTAATAGCGCATATAATTTGAGTTATCGAACTTAGGCAGGCTGTTTCCTGAAAAGAGAGTTATGAGTCCGCTGCCATCCGGTTTGCAACGGATCAGATCAGTCATGGGATTTACGTTGTCGATTGTTTTGCCGGTATCATGTTCGCCATACACATAACCATCTTGGTCGTAGAGAAAAATGGAATGGAGGATGTCACCCATATATTCTTTGCTTGTGCCATCGGGGCGGATACGATAACATCCCTCATCCGGACTACCTTTAACAGTCCAGAAATTATAATAAATCCAATCGTCAACAATAGTGAATGTATCATCATCTGTTATCCAAAAATGTTCTAGCTTGGTGCCATCTTTTTTCATTCGTACGAAATCGCCGTAAAAGTAGTGCCCGCTTCCTTCATAATGTCCCACGCTTACAATAATCCAGTTGCCGCATATGCCAAAGTCAATAATAGAGTTTGGTGTAGGGTCGTAACCCTCATTTCTAAGGGGCGGGAAGATAGCAAGCTGTTTTGCGGCTGATTCATTTTTATCCAGACCATACAGAACGCAGTTATCTCCCTCAAAGGTCCAATAATATTGCGTATCGCCGTCACTTTCCAAAAAATTAATGTTTTTAATTTCTGTAGGAAGCTCACTATTGCCGTCAGCACCTATATTTGAAACCAAATTAACAGTACCTTGTGCTCCGTCCCAATTAACGTTATATCCAAGATACTCAACTAATTCTCTAACAGGCACATACAACTTCATATCCTTTTCATCTTCTTTCACTATCCCAACAAGGGAATGGCTTAGTGGAATAGAAGCACCATCAAGAGTTATTTTAGCATTACTATAAGTAGCAGATTTAATTCCACCTGCCGCAAATACTGTTGTTATTCCCACTGTAGCAATAACTAAGCCTAAAACCACACTTTTAAAATCAAAATTTCTCATTTAACATTCTCCATCATATAAATTTTCTAAGTTACTGTTTTACGCTTATTATAACACTGCAAATATTACTAATCTACTATAGATTGATTCATTTCTATATGCTTTCTTGAGCTACTTGAGCCATATAGAATGAGTGAGGAAAGTCCAATTAGGCTTTTAACATTGCACAACTAAAGTAATATAAGAGATTTATACAAGAATGAAATAATTACATGGATAAAACCTATTCTAATGATATAATTAGTCTAATACAAGTATTCGCAAATTCTTATTAGGAGGTGTTCTAATTGGAGCAAAGTACCTTACGAAGATGTGGAATACTCCTTCACATCTCATCTTTGTCTACATTTGATTTATGCTTTGATTTTATTGATTTCTTGAAAAAGAGCAATCAATCCTATTGGCAAGTGCTGCCTATGAATCCCGTCATGAAAGAACTTTCACCCTATAAATGCTATTCAGCATTTGCCGGAGACACAAGATATATTGGAAATAAAAAAGCGTATATGGATTATGAAGTCTTTATACAAGAAAATCAATATTGGCTTAAGGACTATTCCTTATTTAGCGTTTTAAAAAACCATTTTGAAGGATTGCCTTGGAATCAATGGGATAAAGAAATTGCTTTTAGAGAAAAAGCCTCCATGGACTATTTTCAACAATTATATTTTAAAGAAATAGAAGAAGAAAATCACAAACAATATGAGTTTTATACTTCGTGGCTTGCGGTAAAAGAATATGCCGATTTACAAGGAATAAAAATAATTGGAGATATCCCTTTATATGTCTCTCATGATAGTGCAGATGTATGGTCAAATAAGGAGCTTTTTCATTTAGATGAGAGGGGAAATCCAATGAAACTGGCTGGAGTACCCCCTGACTATTTTTCCAAGGATGGGCAGTTGTGGGGGAATCCCACTTATCATTGGGATAACATGAAAGCAGATCAT
>JAUQXG010000076.1 GCA_030834765.1 Lutispora sp. | reverse complement strand
TTGTCAAAGTAGATTTTTGATCCATATCTAATGCTATTGTATGATCAAGCTCTCCGGCTTCATACATATTGAATTCTGTAGAATCTTCCGTAATCATAAGTCCTGTAATTTTCTCAAGCTTAATGTTTGATGCATTCCAGTATTCTGCATTCTTTTCAAACACCATTTCCGAATCATGTTTCCATGTTTCTATTTTAAAAGGTCCGTTGGTAACAAATATTTCTGCTTCTGTATTATATTTCATTCCATATTTTTCATAGACATCTTGCCTTACCGGTGCAAATGTGATAAAGGATACTAGATAGTCAAAATATGTAACTGGATTATTCAACCTTATTTCAAGTGTCTTTGAGTCAATTGCCTTTATTCCTACCTTTTCATAGGATGCTTTGCCTTTGCTATAATCCTCTGCACCCACTATATCATATAAAAAATATGTATAATACTTAGGTTCCTTTGGATCTAATGCTCTAAACCAGCCATATATAAAATCATTCGCTGTTACAGTCTCTCCATCTGACCACTTTGCATCCCTTAAGTGGAAAGTATATACTTTGCCATCTTCACTAACATCCCAACTCTCTGCAATTCCAGGTATAATCTTACCATTATGGGCTCTTGTTAAGCCTTCCATAGTCCAGCTAAAGATTTGATTTTCCCCAGATGATGAAGCTTTTTGCCAATCAAGGGTATTCACTTCCTGGAAAAGGTTTACTGTCATTTGCTGTTTTAAAGCATCCGGTACTTTGTTTCCTTTACTAATGGGCATATTTATTTTGCAGCCTGTCAATGCAATGGTTGATATAAAAAGGGATACTATCACCAATGCCAAAGTTCTTCTCATTATTTGATCTCCTCCTAAGAATAGTACTGTAGGCTATAATATCCTTAAATCCAGAGAAAACATCTCACACCTTTTTATTATATCACTTTTTTTAATAGTGCATTATAATTGTTTAGAATTTTGCTTATATTGCGAATCTTAACTGTAACCATTCTGTAATGAAAAAGTATTGGACTTTTAGAGCGAAGTATAGCAAAATTTATATAGCAATTAATTTGTGCAAAGTTAAGGGGGAATCATCATAGAAATCATTAAAGAAAATGCTGATATGGGAGAAAATGCTGAAGAAGTGAAGCAGCTGATGTCTCTTGAGGAAGCTCTAGCGAATTTAAATTCCCTTATTGGAATGAAAACTTTAAAAAACGAAATCTCGAAAGTTGTAGAATTGGTAAAATATAATGAAGATATTTTAAAAGAAAAGCCGGATTTAAAGCTTTTCCCATTCCATTATATATTTACTATCGATAAAGCCAACGGACTAACTACAGTTTTAAAGCTCATGGGTATTATATTCTACCATTTAAAAATAATAAAAGCTTATGAGTTTAAAGAGTATTCTCTGGAAGATATTTATAGTCTTGCAGAGTATGGAGATAATGGCGCAATGGGCTTAGCTGCAATACACGGAATGGAAAAGTTTGAGACTGCGGATCATGAGCTGATAGAAAAACTTTGGAGTCAAATGAGTGATTCTTACGGCAAACTGATTTATATACTTATCATACCTGCTTCCCAAAAGAACAAAGCCCAGGACCTTATCAATAAACTTAAGTATAGAGTAGGTTGCCGGTATTTGGAGTTCCCCAGCTATACGAATAAACAACTGACTGACATTGGCAAACATATATTGGCTACCTTTGGATATCGGTTGGATGCTTCTGTGGAAAAGCAACTGGCTCAAAAAATAGATGTTATGAGTAAGCATCCAAATTTTCAAAATATTAAAACAGTAGAAAATCTAGTCCATAGTATTCGAGTTGAAAAATTTTTTAAAAGCAGAAAATCCAATACAAAAGCTTCAAAACCAATAAAAATTAACACTGCTGACTTTGACAGCTCTACTAAAAAACAGTTTGCTGTAGCTGCTGAAAAACCGTCCAACGAAAATATTACATTGGAACTAGATGCCATGATAGGTATGTCACAGATCAAGAAAAAAGTAGAAGAGATTGCATATAGCTTAGTTGCACAAAAAAAACTCATAGAGATGGGAATAAGCAGCGATCCTATCAGCCTTCATATGCAGTTTACGGGAAGCCCTGGGACAGGAAAAACTACTGTTGCAAGAATCATAGGTAAAATATTTAAAGACATGGGCCTAATCGAAAAAGGTGAGCTTTTTGAGACTTCAAGAGAAGATTTTATTGGAAAGTATTTAGGTTTTACTGCTATAAAGACAAAAGAAAAAATTGAAGAGGCTGTCGGAAGTGTGCTTTTTATAGATGAAGCATACAGTTTGATCTTAGATAAAGAAGATATGTATGGCTATGAAGCCGTCGCTACGCTGGTAAAAGAAATGGAAAACAAAAGGGATAAGATGGTAATCATATTTGCAGGCTATACAGATGAGTTAAATGAATTACTAAAAACCAATCCGGGTCTTAGAGATAGAATACCTCATAAAATTCATTTTTCTGATTACAGTCATGAGGAGCTTACACAAATATTTGTAAAGCTTCTGGGCAAGGATTACTCAATTTCTCCTGAGGTTTTAGAAAGGATTGCTTTTCTTTTTCAGTCTGCATTAAAGGGCAATGACAAGTACTTTGGCAATGGTCGTTTTGCTAGAAATGTTATGGAAAGGTTAAAAATGAAGCAAGCTAAAAGATTGTATTTAGCAAACTCCTATTCAAAAAAAGAGCTTTTGACTATTGAGATGGAAGATGTTGAAGAGTTGTTTAAAGAACCTGAAATCGCAAAATATATTTCTGGGAAAAACAGTGAAAGAAGGATTGGGTTTATTTAGCCCTTTCCTTCTTCTTTTTGATTATTAGAATCAAGCCAGTCCAATACATCCTTATATACTTCATTTTTATTGTTTTCATTTTTATCTCATGAAAACAATAGCACTACTTGAAAAGTCTAATATTACCATTAAATCTCTGCGGTTAAATCCGGAATGTTTTCATATGAAAATGCTCCTTTTTCTTTTATGCAAACCTTACTATTAATTGTATGACATTTGATATAACTGAAAGCGCACCAATCCCAATGCAAACCCATGCTGCTGTACTTTTCCCTTTGCTTTTTGCCTTTAGCACAAGACCTACAATCAGTAAAACAAAACCTATTACAAGGCTAAGTATTACAAATACTGGTAACGAATCTGGATTTAAATATCCTGCCCAATCGTTTTTTATCTCTGTTATTAGATCCATAATATATCCCCTCCAAATTTTCAATTAGGCATCTGAAAGAAAATAACAAGTCAAAGATTCTGAGAATATTTTGTGCTAGGCGAAGAAATACGACCCGCGCATAGCAAGCTATGTAAGGGTTGTGCTGATGAAGCATAGGGCGAGATAGACCAGAAGCTGACTAGTTATTTTTTTGAAGATGTCTTAGTCTAAATCATTAACGACAATTTTTTTTATTGCAATTGTTGCGAAAAGTAATCCTATTGATCCTAATACTATGGCAATAGGTATTATTGTAATGATTCCGCCAACAGCTGTTTGTGAGTTAACTGCTATGCTAACAATAAAAAGCGATGAAATAATAGTTGCGATAGTGGATTTTCTTATCATGCCTACATACAACGGCAACATTCCCAACAAAAGTGCCGAAATCGTAATGATTAAAGTGTGCAACACATCTTTTAAAGTTATTTCATAGATAATAAAACTAAACACTTTGCTCAAACCGAATACACAAACGTTTTGAAATACTTCACTGGCAGCAATGGATATAAATGTGACCACCAATATCAATGTTAATTTTGCTGCTATCAATTTTTTTCGGTTAATTGGATAAGTAAAAAGCAAGGAAATTGTTTTGCTCCTAAATTCTTCAACAATAATCAATGCGATTAGTACAGCTTCCCAGACTAAAAAAGTTGCCGTGATTAGCATACTAATAATACCCATGGTAGTAAAATCAGAAGTAGCACTATTTTGCGGAATTTCTCCAATTGAAAGCATGAAAGTAAAAAGCATACCCAATAAAATAATGGTTACATTCGCAATTACAATGCTAATTACATGATTTTTAACTCTCATATTGACATTTGACAATATGTTTTGTTCGTCAATTGTTTTACATAAATCTTGTATTTCAATGGCATAATCCATAATGTATACACCCCTATTCAAAAATTTCTTCAACTAAAGTGTCAAGCATAAAATCGAATACTTCAAAATGGTTATAGGGCATATTTTCTTTATTCGCAATGGGTGAAAATAATACGCTTAATATGGAAAGTCCTTTATTTTCGTCAATTTTGTATTTAATGTTTGCTTTTTTGATTTGGTTTCTCAAGTCATTATCTCCATGAGCTTCTAATTCTTCTAATTTTTCTTTTGGTAATTTGTTTATAAAAGCAATGAAATCTGGTGTACCTGTTTCAATAATAAATGAATTTTTAACATATTCACGATAAACTAACTTTAATACATCGGATAAGTCGTATTTTGTTGGGTTATTGCTTAATGATTTTTCAATTATATTAGTTAATCTCATTTGAACCGTAATCATCACATCAAAAAATAATTCTTCTTTAGAATTATAAAACAGATAAAAAGCACCTTTGGATATTCCAGATTTTGCGCAAAGCTCATCAATGTTGGTTTTTTTATAACCAAACTTTGACCAACTTTCTTCACAGTTGACAGTCAACTTTTCTTTTATGTTGCTTTTTTCAATTTCCGTAAAACTTTTAGCCATGTAACTTCCTCCTACAACATTGTATGACTCAAAAAATTATTTAAGTCATACAATATGATAGTGCATTATAGTATACCTGTCAAGGGAGTTTATTCCAAATAAAAAAGCATACAGTCTGACTTGCAACTAGCAATCTCATTTGAGATCCAAAGCTACATTTAAAAGAGCTTTTAACTATAGAAATGGAAGATGTGGAGGGCTGTTTAAAGAGCCTAAAATTGCAAAATATATTTCTGGTGAAAACAGTAAAAGAAGGATCGGGTTTTTAACCCTTTCCTTCTTCTATTTCAATATGTATATTATAATCCTGCCACAAAAATTTTAGTAATAAGCGCGACTGTTGTGACTGCACCGATTCCAATAAATGCCCCGTAGATTTTTATTGAATCCTTATCACCCTTTTCCTTTCTCAAATAGTAGATGCCAGATGCCATCAGTCCAATACCAATAAGCAGCCCCAATAATGTCAATAAAACAGATTTCATTTTACATGCTCCTTCCACTTTAATAATAATGATGAGTTCACAATTACCACAACAGAACCAACGTTATGTACCAGTGCGCCTATTACAGGATTAAGGATTCCCGTCATTGCCAGTATGATGGCTGCAAAATTCAGCGCCATGGAAAGCACCATATTCAGCCGGATGGTATTCATGGTTTTTTGAGAAAGCGCAAGCAAATGGGGAATATTCTTGATATCATCTCCCACAAGGGCAATATCCGCCGCATCCACGGCAATGTCGCTGCCGATGCCCCCCATGGCTATACCAACATAGGCCTTTTTCAGTGCCGGAGCATCATTGATGCCATCGCCTATCATACAAACCATTTCACCCTTGCTTTGATACTGCTCAATTATAGTCATTTTATCTTCGGGCAAACAATTAAACCGTATATCTCCAATGCCAATATTCTCTGCAATATGAGAGGCTGCATGCCGGTTATCACCGGTGAGCAGCATACTTTTCACATGAAGCTTCTCAATTTTCTGTATAACCTCTGCTGCATCTGCGCGCAATGTATCTGACAAAGCGATAAATCCTGCCGCACTACCGTTTATGGTAATATAGATGATGGTGCTTCCGCTATCTTTATAGCTGTCGGATTTCAAAATCACAGTTTGGGGAATTTCGATCATATTCTCCCACATCATTTCCGCATTTCCCGCCAGTATGGGATACCCTTCCACAGATGCACTTATGCCACGTCCTGCAAGCATCGTAAAGGCTTCTGGCTCTTGGGGTGACACTTTAGATATCGTCTTAAAATGAGCCACAATGGCTTTTCCCAAGGGATGCTCAGAGCGAAGCTCTGCAGAAGCTGTCATAGATAATAGCTTTTCTTGGGAAAGATTTTCATGAAAACTTTCAACGGCAACAACGGCGGGTCTCCCATAAGTCAACGTACCTGTCTTGTCAAAAGCAATATGCTTCACTTGGGCAAGCCTTTCAAGGGCATCTCCTTCACGGATCAGGATGCCATACTTTGTAGCATTGCCGATTCCAGCCATGATAGCGGTGGGTGTTGCCAATACTAATGCACAAGGACAAAATACAACCAATATGGTCACTGCCCGAATGATTTCCCCTGTAACCATCCATGTAATGGCAGCAGAAGATAATGCAATCACCACAATCCATGTTGCCCATCTGTCTGCAAGTCCTACGATTTTCGCCTTGCCGGCATCCGCTGATTCCACTAATCGGATCATCCTTTGCAGAGAGCTATCCTCGCCAATCCTCGTAGCTCTCATGTCAAAGGTTCCAAACTGATTCACCGTACCACTGGAGACTTCATCACCCACACTCTTATCAACCGGCAGAGATTCCCCTGTCATAATCGCTTGATCCACAGAGGTCTGCCCGTCAATGATCACACCATCTACCGCAATGGTTTCACCTGCAAGCACACGGAGAATATCCCCTATCTTTACCTGCTCTGCGGGGATAATCCTTTCCGAGGCATCTAGTACAACTCGTGCTGTCCTTGGGGTCAAACGAACTAGCTTTTCGATACCTTCCCGAGCTTTAGCAACTGTTCTTTCCTCCAGCAAAGCCCCCATGGCCATGATAAATGCAACCTCGCCTGCGGCAAAAATCTCACCAATGGCTACTGAGGCAATTAAAGCCATAGCAACCAGTACATCCGCTTTAATATCAAATTCTTGAATTAAACCCTTCAGCGCACCTTTTATAATAGGGAAGCCACAGAGAACTATAGCAATCCATGCAGCATCAATAGATAAATTTCCGATATT